>NZ_JARRQY010000022.1:0-60421 GCF_037381185.1 Acidihalobacter sp. | reverse complement strand
TCGAAGCCAATAGGCCGGCGTCAACGACGATGACGTCGTGGTTCGCGCCACCGTGGACGGATACGTGAGGGGCCAAACACCTCGCCGGCTGAATCAGCAATAAATCAGCGTGTCCCTAGGGGAATGCGCAGACATAAAGTGACTCAAAGACCGCCCGATAGACCAGTTTCTCTCACCCCAAAAACAATCAAGAACCTACTTGAGATGTTACTGCTTTATAAGAAATAGCATCCAATTTCGTATGCATGACCGAAGTCCGGATGAAAGGGAATCCGTATCGTGGGTTCGCATCGACAGTGCGCGATTTGTGTCGCATCTGCGGCCGCCAGCAAGCCGCTGTCGTTACAGATCGCGCTTTTGCCAGTTGCTGACCAGCAGCTGGCCGGGCAGCGGAGGCCAAGCCTGGTTCATAACTGGTGAGCGACAATTCTTGAAACAACTGAAGAGCCCCGTACTTCAGCTACATACATTATTTAACATAATATACATTATGCGAATTTAATGGTTTCGTTACTGCGTAATGCGCTGAGTGTTTCGTTACAGCGTAACTCCTTCCTGCCGGCATAGCCTTTGCCGCGCCCGTCTGATTCCACGGACGGAGACAAATTCATGACAGATGATCTTGGTCAGCTTCGCCGTGCAGCGAGGCTGACCCGACGTGATGCGTATGAGTTGTGCGGCGTGAGCGCCGCGACATGGCGACGTTGGGAAAATGGCCATACCCGCACACCACTGACAGTCATTCGGCTGCTACAAACGATCTCCGGCGATCTAAGCGCATTTGGTTGGTCTGGCTGGCGAATCAATCACGGCGAGCTGTACGCGCCGGAAATGCCCGCCTATCGCCGCGGGCTTGGTCCAGGCGATGTACGCGCCGGCTGGTGGCTGACCTGGATGAGTTCCTCGAGGAAGTACCGCACGGCAAAAGTCATGACCGCGGATGCCGCAAACAGTGACGCGTTACGCAGTAACATTCAAAGACTGGAGCGGCGCAACGGCGCAAAAGCGGTTTCGCAGGCGCGCGGTGAGGTTGGGCGTTGCGTCGACGATGAGGGCGCGGATTAGGTCATCGTTGCGAGGACGCCGAGGAATGGGGCGCGGTAGCACCTCATGCGCGAGGGGTCAAGGTTACGGCCGAGAAACGATAGATCGTCTGATCAGCGCCCTACTGCGGCCTTTCGCTGCCGCTCACAAAGCCAGGCTTTTTACGTTACGTGGTAACGCTGCGATCGAGGCGTTACGCAGTAACTATACAAGCTCACCTGATCGAGGCCGATCCGCCTGGAAGTACTCGCACCACTCAGAAGATTTCGGCTCCATCGAGTCGACGATAGCGTTATGTGCATCATTGATGAGTTTCTCAAGCATCGCTTTCTGAGACAAACCATGATGTCTAGCGAGTAGGCGTAAATCCATATCAGCACGACCATCGATAAACGTATTCAGACGACGTTGGCCATCAAGAATATCGAGCTTCTGACGAAGCCGGTACTGGTGCTGACGTTCGGCGTTAGTCATTGGCTTAGAGTTCTTAGCAGGTCTGGCCATGTCAGTAATCCTCTATTTCGTTACGCAGTAACTAAATTATAGCATCGTTACGTAGTAACGCAAGGATTATTTCGTTACGGCGTAGCGTTATAGTTATGTCAGCACACCTCCAAAAGGAATAACAATGAAAGTGAACAGAGTGGTCGAGATCACAATACTAGCCACAATATTGATCTGTATAAGTGGGAAAAGCTTAGGAGCTAACTCGCCAACAATGGAAGAATATAAATGGTTAGTCAGCATAAAAAATAAGATCGAAGAGAACGCAACAATAGCGGGTTTAAAGAAAGGAATAGTGTGTAGCGTAGAAGTAAAAACAGACAAACAAGGCTATATCAATGAAGTTTCATTTAAAGAATGCGGGAACGCTGAAACAAGAAAAGCATTTCTATTGGACCTCGCATTCAGCAATCCGCTAGGAATACCACCAACCAAAGATGATCAAACAATAAAATTCATATACAGAGCACCACAATAACTGAAATACCGCAGCTGAGCTGAAAGACAGGAAACAGGAAAAGCGCACCTGGCCACGGTTGATTCGCCTACGGCGATCACCGGAGCCAGGTGCGCAGCTAGGTGCCCTGCCCTACGAGCAAAAAGAAGGCAATTTCAAAGCGGCGCCGGGTTGCGAAAAAAGACTGGCAGCTGGAGCGGCTGGGTTAATTTCAAGCACACAGCGCGTTGCATGGTAGACGGGGTAAAGCGTACGTCCAGGCTGCATGACAACAGGAGCCCCCAGGCGATCAGCGCGATCGAAATCGTAGCGCCAAAGTACATGGTCGCAACCGAGCATATTAAACACAGGGCGGACGCGATGAGGCCAGACGAAAAGCAGGAAAGGAGCAACACTGCCTCGCAGACCAGCAGCGCGACGAGCAGCTGTATCAGCAACAGGAACCCTAAACTCTCGATCTCCCACCCAAATAGAGGCACGTGGTAGAGCATGGATGTTTTGTGTTGAGAAAGCATGCGCAGATACCTCATGTAGTGAATAGGCTGACATTGCGAGAAGCACAGTCAGCCAGAAAGAAACTAATAATCTGATCATGTCTAGCTCCTACCGGAATTATTTAGAGCGATTTACAGGAGCAATACCGAGCCCCCCCTGGTCTGGACCTGTCCAAATAGCAACAAGCTGCCCGTCGACTACGCATTGCACGTCGCCGGCCTCGGTGGTCTTGCAACGTTTCGGGGAGATACGGCGATAGTTCACACGGTTCTGAATGACGTAGACGTGTTGGCCGCGATAATGAATGCTGGCGACCAGCTGCCATGTCTTGGAAGGCGACGGCTTGTGCGGTTTCTTGGGCTTGGATTGAACAGCTTGAACCGGATGCATGTGTACAGGCGTCGAGGCCGGTACAGATCGCGCGACAGCAGGCGCTGCAGTAGCGGACACCTTGGGCGGGGATTTCTCCCAAGCGCGTGGAGAATGAAATAGATGGTAGGTCCACGAAATGCCAGAGATAAGCGCTAATAGAGCAAGCGGTGCGCCGAACATGACGAATCCTGAACGCCAGATTGATCCTCGACGATCCGTGCGACGTTCTTCGCCATGTTCTTCTGATTGGCTCTGGCTCTTGTAATACTGGTAAACCTCGGGCTTGTACTTGTTCGGGCCTATCTGCCGGATCATTTGCGATTTGGGCGGAGTCTGACCGGTAACGGCGCCGCGGTAGATCTCGACGCGGTAGCGGTTGGGCATGCCGGAGTCTTCGAGGTTGACTGAGAGCACGGTACGCTGTACGAGGTTGCGCACAAACGCGCAGAGCTGGTCATTGCCCTGGGTCATCATCACGATCTCGGTACCCCATTTGTCCTTAGAGCGGTGCCGGTGCATCGTGAAGAACAGCTTGTCTTCGTCGGGGATGTTGACGGCTTTGAGTCCGGCCGGCCAGAACTCCCATGATTCATCGATCAGATAGACGGCACCGGGTACCGGCTCCTTGATGAGGGCCTTCATTTCGTCGTTATCGACCTTGCGGATAACGGCCTTCTTGTTGAGCTGCTGAAGCTTGTCGGGGTAGATCGCGGCGTTGGTGATGATCTCCCTACCCTGCTTGACTGCAGGCAGGACAACGAACTCCATGGCGCCGTAGGTCTTGCCCGAGCCGTTCAGACCCACATAGGACGTGATAGCCACCCTAGCCCCCTATGAAAGGGATGCGACGCAAAATCCAGCGAAGCGAATACGCGCCAAGCACAACGCTGAGGCCATAACCCAGCTCAAAGGATGTGATGAAGTAGACGACGCCAGAAGAAAGGCCCGCGAAAGCGCCGGAGGCCTGAGCAAAAAACGAGGGCACGGGAAGTGCGTTGACGACGCCGGCCAGGGCATCGAGCAGGCCCTGGAAGATGCGCAGCGGTAGATTGCTGATGAACTGCCAGACCCATTGGGCGAAAGACGATAAAAGACCGCCGATATCAGGCATGGGAGTCTCCTAAGCGCTGAGAAAGATGATGACGGCGAGCAGTGACCAGACAATACGCATCGCGGTCTCGAGCGTGGGGGTTATCTGTTGCCAGAGCTGGCAATGAACGTCAGTGGTGACGGTGCCAAGCTGAAATGCAGAGAGATCTAGAGAAATCGTGGGGCAAGTACCACCAGAAGGTACCGATGCTGATATTCCATTAGCAGCTTGGGCAATTGGAGAGTTGGAAACTGACTGATAGAAATTGCTAAGCGTTTTGGAGTAACTATCAGGTGCGGGCTGCCCTGAATTGGGGGGTGTAAAGCCGCTTTGCTTGCTTTGGGTGGTTTCCTGAGTGGTGCAAGTCTGAGTGCCATTTGAGTCAGTAGTGCAAGTGGAACTACCAGAGCCATTAGAGGTAGAAGTGCCGCCACCGCCCTGACCATAATTGGTGGACTGATTAACGGTATTATTGTCGTAATAATTCTGATTATAGACAGGTGAGGACTGGGTGGGTTTGGCGTAATAACGCAAGTCTGGAGTGGCCGGTACTCCAACGTTTCCAGAATCAGGTGCAGGTGGAGATTGTGGATCGACGCCACCACAAACCACTTGACCGTTGTATTCGCCACAACCATTAGGCATGGCCGGAAAAGTGGTGTTGTTGATCACAGCACCACCATTACCATCAGATTTAACAGGAGGGGACGGTGTAGTAGATGGTACAGAACCTGGAGAATTCGTCGAAACAGATGAAGAACATGGTTGACCTGTACTTACGAGATCGGTAACAACAACATGATCAGGCTCATTCATTGCAATGCCTGACCAAGTGTAATCAGTGCCATTAAGACAAATATCTGGATTAGTTTGAGGGTTCCAATTTGAAGGCAACCATGCATAAGGCTGTTTCGTGCCAGCAGCATCGAGACAGGAATTAGAGGTTGGATCGAGGACAGAGCCAGTAGGGCATGTTGCTTGTGGGGCGCTGGTCGAAGTCGCTGGGTAGAAAGTAAATACAATGCTACCGCAGACACCATTTGATCCGGCACCCATATAGATGTAATTGTAATTGGAAGTGAAATGGGCAGCGCCGCAGCTATGCTCTCCTTGAGACTCTGCGAAGGAATCCATTTCGCCTGAAGAAGTAAAGTGGGTATGCAAAGTGGAATGACGCCAGTAGGAACCATCAGACACCGACCAGGAGGGCGTAGTGGCCGAAGCGACAAGGGGAAAGAGAAAGATTACAGCCGCGAGAAAGTGACGTAGGCGCATACAGCCCCCAGGACGAAAAAAGCGAAGTAGTAAAGTTCAATCACGTGGCCTAATCCTCACGCATACGTCGTTCGTTGTATTCCTCCCATTCGTCGAATTCTTCATCCGACATACACAACAACTCTTCATCCGTGTATTCACGGTCAGAGGCTGTTTAATAGGGGTCATAGTCGTGACCGGAAATGGCACTAAGGATGAGTTCGGCAGCACGTGTGCCAACATAAAAGGCCCCGATAGCGGCAAAAACCGCGAGTAAGGCAGTGATAGCCGTGGTAAAGGAAACTGACGAAACGAGCGAGGAATAATCAACTGACAAGCGAGCTGTAGTCGGTTCCGGTGGTCTGAGCGGAGGCGAGACCGGCCCAGGCGAACGGAACCAGGCCGGAAACCGGCGCAACGACCTTGCGACCAAAACGACGAAGAACGGAAAGATGCTTCATTTTTTTCCCCTTATGGAGTTAAGAACGGCGGCACCAGCGATGCCGACGATTGAGAACGTCCCGACTAGGACGAACCCCGCTCCGAACGCTTGAGCAATAACGGTCGGGTCGAGCTGGGAGAGGTTGAACGTGGTCAATAGCGTGGACACGTCAACCTGCGAAATGGTCCCGCCGCACTGCAGCGCACCGGTGGTGGCGTCTGCGGTCCATGCGACACTGCAGGCAGCGAGAAAGGACATGGCTTAGGCCGCCTGGGCCTTGGCAGCGGGCTTGAGGCGCGGAAAGATCGCCAGCCGGTTGTCGCGGTCGACGTAAATCGCGTCGGGCTCCAGTTCGTACATGCCGGCGGCATACGGCTGTTGCTGGTCGCGCAGGCTGATCTGGAAGCGCACCGGGTAGCGGTTGCCGTTGTGCAGATACGCGTTCTGCATGCGCATGTGGTACGGCTTCTGGGTGGAACGTGCGATGCCTTTACGTTCATCGATCGGTTCTTGCAGGATTTCGATTTTCATCGGTTGGCCCTCTCAGGCAGCTTGGAAAAGGTCGTCCCATGTGTTCACGGGAGTGGCTTCGAGAATGCGCCGCCGTAGCGGCACCACTTGGCCGGCTGAAATGTCAGCATCCGAGAGGCCGGCAGCTCTCAGAACTTGAAGGTTTCGGTACCAAGTGGGCTTGGAATGGAAAGCGCGAGCGCGTTCCCAGCCCTCTTTCTGGATAAGGAGCCAGCAACCAAATGCGGCACGTGCCCTGCCCTCGGTTTTAGCTACCTCATGCAGGCGCTGGTAAATCACGTTGTCGCTGGTCATTTCGGTGTCTCCAATCATGCGCAGGAAGTAGCGTTCCCACTCGGCGCGGAGGTCTTCAGGTGTGAGGCCGTACCAGTCGCGATTGTCTTGATCGACTCGGCGGAAATATTCGTTTTTGAGGCTGAGTTCGAGGCGCAGAAGGCGGTCGGCGGCGGTAACGTATTCGGGTTGATAGGGGCGGCCCTTTTCTTCCTTGTTGCAGTACGCGAGATGTGGGCCTTTGGCGTATGCCTTGCCGCTGCGAAGCGATGAACGGTGGGACCAATAGACGGTGTCGCCGGCCTGCTGGCTGACGCGGTAGCGGCCGCCCTCGCAGTTGCGAAGGATGGAAAGCGCGTCTTTGACTTCGGTCAGCGAACCCAGCAGGAGGTTCTGGGTAACGTCTATGCGGGTGACTTTCCACAGCGGCATCAACGCCGGGAGCTTGATAGGTAGCGCGGCGTTCACAAACTGAATCATGCGTTCGAGACAGCCGCGCAGGTCGAGGGCTGCAGAAGCGCCGGAGCCGAAGACGGCGTCGCCGTCGCCCATCACGCGTGCAGGCGAGCCCTGCAGATAGAAGTAATCTTCGTTAACGCGGTAGGCGAGCTGGTGAGAGTCGGATCGGACAGAGTCCCAGGCTTGGGACTGCCACACGATGTCCTGATTCTTGCGCGAGTAACGGACAATCAACTCGCCGTCAGCGGTCAAAAGCTTGTAAGCATCGGCGGGTAGATGCCGAAGTTCGAGGCGGGCAGAAACCCAGTCGATCAGCATGAGGGAGTCTCACTCATGAGACTAAGTGGGGGTGTTACAGACGCCCCCACTCCCCTGCGCTCGATTTCGACGTTGGCGCGAACGGCTCGGTAGAGGCGTCCGGAGGTGAGAGTGGCGTACCAAAGGTCGGCATACGCTGGACGCTTGGCCAGGACAGCGAAGCGCTGCGCTTCAATGACTGATCGGACAATTGGACCCATGGGACACCTATACGTGAAAACGTATAACTGCCTATACACGATTGCGTACAAGTGAGTCAATACACTATCGTGTATAACCCAACGCGGAGGGCTGCAAGATGAATGAAAAGGAACTAATCGAAAAAGCTATGAAATCAACTGGTTGCAGCCAGAACCAACTTGCTAAAAAGCTGGGCTTAAAGCAACCAAGCCTTAGCCAAATGAAAAACGGGAAAGGAACATATAGCGACGAAGTTTACGTCGCACTAGCAGAGCTAGCAGGCATCGACCCTGTTCAGGTGCTGATCGAAAGACACACGGCTAAAGCAGGCCCGAAGGCTCAAAAGGTCTGGCAGCGCATCGGCGCCGGCCTGAGTGCGGCGGCATTCGGAGCGCTCATTTTGAGCGGTGCCGGCGCAGGATTTTTACCGACAAAAACAGATGCTAATCAAACGATTAGCGCGAGTTCTTTAATTACCAAGACTATACATTATGCGAAGTGACATCACAGCAGCCCTCCGAATCAGGGCCGCTCTGAGGCCGGTTTTTGGTGGGGGCCTCTGTAACACCCCCACTTATGCTCATGGGTGAGCATTCGCCATGCTTTTTGCACCATTCCATGCTAGGGGCAAACGGTGCATTTTGGGCACCGTTTTCGCCCCCTGAGCACCCCTGGTTGATGCCTGTTTTTCGCATGGTCCGCTCGACGGTCTGAATCGCGATGCGCTCACTTTGAGCGGTCGGCGCGCAATTTGTCCACTTGACGGCGGCAAAAAGTCTGCTCGCGTCCTTCAACACCGCATCCCGCCGCCTTGGGGCGGCGGGATGCAAAACCGCTGTCGCCCTCATAACCGCACGAACACCGTGTGCGCGCACACGGCCCCCAGCACGAAAAACGTAAAGTAGTACATCTGCACCATCGTTGCCTCCTTGGCGCGCCTCCGGCGCCGTATACTGGTTCTGGGAAAGGGTCTTGCTGCACTGCTCGAACCCCGCGGGCACGCTGGTGCCTGCGGGCGTGAACCGCCAACCGTTACGCCGTAACGAGCCCGGCACCTGGTGGCTGATCGGCGCACCGGCGTTCGTTCCGGGCGTCTCCTTGACCCCCTCGGCACGCGGCGGCACAGCCGCCACGACCTCGGCGGCTTGCGAACCCCGGCCGTGACCGCGTTTACCGCCGCCAACGCCCCACAGGCGCTCTGTGCGCGCCTGGACGACCATTGGGCCGTAGCCCCGCTCAGAGGCTCGTAGAAGCCGCTGGACGCGCCGCAGGCGTCCCGACGCCACCCCCGGCGCGTCCAGGCGCATGCACTCGAAGAACTCCTCGGCCCGCAGGTTGATGTCCACCGCGTCGCCGCTTACCAGCCCCTTCCAGTCGTCCTCGAACGGCGACTCGAATGCCTGGCCCCGTAGCACGCTGACCCACCAGCCGCTGTTGCTGCCGTCGTTCGTGCCCGTGTACACCAGGCACTTGACGATGCCCCACATGCCGACCGGCCAGTACTCGTGCACCTGGTGATTGCAGCAATCCTGCCCGCCCATCGCCTCTGAGTAGGTCTGACCCATCCAGGTCTGCTCTAGTGACCTCTCGACCTGCACGTCCTTGCCGACCAAGTGCTTGAGCCGTTCGAAGCTGTAATCGCCGGTGTGGATGCCCAGGCGGCGCAGCACGGTGACCTTGCCTATGTCGTCGCTCATGGCTTCACCTCCGCGAGCTGACGGCCACGCTGCACGTTCTGCACGCCCGCGATGAGCTTGCGTAGCCCGTCCTCGAGCTGGTCGCCCTGCTTGGCTTCGTCGTAGGTCAGGTGATCGGTGTACGTGATGGCCAGCAGCATGCCGATCAGGTCGAGCTTGCCGAGGAACTTCAGGTGATTGCCCAGGCGTTCGTCTACGCCCACGATGTCCGAGGGCTTGAATGCATGGATCATGGTTCGCCCCCGGCTCGACTGTTGCAGGATCTGCAAGCTGCGGATCTGGCCTGCCGTGAACGAGGCGTTCTCCGGCGACCAGAGCTTGCCCTCATGGAAGCGCCAGCCGGCCAAGACAATCGGTAAATCGTGCAACCAGTGAATTGAACCCGCCTCGATAGGAATGGCTATGCGTCGGAAGCACTCACTAGAACGCAAATGGATTGTTAGCAGCAGATGGGACACAAACGGCATTGGTTATCGCTGATCTCGGAGATGGTAGCCAGCGAGGTGTTCCGTGGAAATGCTGACTACGCCTTCAATCCAGGTGCCCATAACAGAACCTAGTCATCCGGGGACGCGAGCACCTCAGTTGCAGAAGCGTTCAGAAGCCAATAGGCCGGCGTCAACGACGATGACGTCGTGGTTCGCGCCACCGTGGACGGATACGTGAGGGGCCAAACACCTCGCCGGCTGAATCAGCAATAAATCAGCGTGTCCCTAAGGCTGGGGCGAAAATCGACCCGAAGGACTTCTATCCGCCATTGAAGCAGCACAAGGGCAAATCCCGTGATCTGCCGATGGTGACTCCTTCCCTTCGCGCCGCACTCAACGAGTATCTGGGGCTGCGGATATCGAAAGCGTTATTCTGTTGCGGATCAATGCTTAAATTAAGTACTCAGAAGCATTGCCGACACATCATCTGAAACTTTAATACGTATCGTTCTATCACAGTGTATATCTAAGGATTCATGTTTTCTAAGAAGCGTTGTGTTATTTGTCAGTCCCTCAAATAATTGCCACGGCTCCAAAAGACCGAATGTATCTATCAACCTCCAATATCCGTCAGACATTAAAAGAATTGATTCAACAGAACTTTTCTCGATCATCTTTCGTTCTAAACGACCAAACATGCTAACGCATGGTGAAATTACGTCATACCCTGGCATCTCATTAGCTTGCATACGGTTTTTTTCAATCGACGGCCAAATTCTCTTTACTGCCTGATCATGAGTAAGTGAGATGCTATTTTTTAATCTATTGAGCTCTGCCAGCACTTTTTGATCAAGCAAGGCGATTTGATTCCAACCAAATTTTTCAATCTCGCCGCTTTTATATTTAATTAAAGATACACTGTCACCGATATTTAACAACTCATAAAATGACTCGTGTTCTTGCAACGCAATCAGACAGGCTATTGGAACTAGCGCTCTATCTATTTATTTTACATTGAGCTGCATTACCGCCGAATATTCATCGCATAATTTTTCTCTACAGTATTCGAGCCTATGCGTAAAAGTGGGGAATTCACGCTTAAGAGATCTAACGAACTCTGACGCAAACTGCCTTACCAACCACACAGCTGAATTTGGAAACCCCCTGAATTCAAGATTATTTTTTGGCCCTGCACCATCCATCAGTATGTGGAATGGCGCTTCGGACACAAACCAATCTGCATTTTCAGGAACTGGAGGATCCAGAACGGAATCCACAAGACTAAGTGAATTCATGGCTTTGCCTCTGTAGCGCTAATGCGATTGAGTTTTTATATTCATCTGGCATCTTCAATACGGCAATATCTTCGGGCCGAAACAATCTCAATTCTTTATGCTCATGACTTACTTTTGGATTGAATTCAATGTCAACCACTTCAACTCGATATGTGATAACTGCGACATGCACATTATTCACATGATAAATCCAGTTATTAAGCGGCTCCATTACTTCAACAGAAACCCCTAGTTCTTCTATCACTTCACGTCTTAAGGTCTCCTCGAACGCTTCGCCAAGCTCTAACTTTCCGCCCGGTAATTCCCATTCATCTCGCTCATTCTTCAGCAAAGGGATCATTCCATCGTTAATTAATACTCCCTTTACAGATATCGGAAAATGGGCTGCATTTTGATCGGTCATATCTAATCCTATAGTTGAAAACCATCAAATGGTCCGAAAAGCTCCTCGCGTGCATGTATCAGTGCGCGCGCTACCACCCTATTCTCTTTTATGATAGTTCTACCATGTAGCCATCGGTTATTTTGTTCAGTCGAATAACAGTTCTCAAGACATCCAATGCTTCTGTAATTGCATTTAAAGTGTCTATGGATGATATCCTAATGTATGCCAGCTCATCGAACCTTGCCTTCAAGGACACCAACCCTGATTCTAATCTTTAAACAGAGGAACTTTTACTATTGAGTTATCAAAACGATGACAGATAAGATTTTCATTAAACAAATCATTCGCAAGGTCTGGAAAATTTTTCTCAATATATCGCAGCACCTTAAGCCCGTCGACAAAAATCGAATCGCCACCGCTGTTGGCCGAAGATACTGTAGTCAGTCATAAAGCCTTAGCCTCTGAGGCAGCCTCATGCTCGAACGCACTCGACATCCTATCGATCTGGCCATTACTCGCTCCGAGCGCCCGCGCCACTACCCGCCATCCTTCCGTAGCGGCGGCAACCTCCCGAATGATGCGCTTGGCTTCGGGCATCATCAGGTTGAAGTACTCGGCAACCGACAGCACCAGGTCGAGGTCGCAGGCCGCTTCGTCGAGACTGATGCTGGTGGTGAGGATGTGCTGGCGAACGTCGCTCGGGGTGGGGTTCAAGTCGTAGGCTGGAGATAGGGTCCAACCACCGCGCCCCGTCCACAGGAAGCCATGGTTGCGCAGATGGTCGTCCACGTTCGAGATCAGAACATTGAACACCATGCGCCGATAGAGTTCGCGCGCATCGGCCTGCGCCTGTGCGCCGTGTCGCGTAAGCACGTCGACCAGTTCGGGATAGCTGCCGCGCTCGCCGTCCCGAAGTTCCAGCATGGAGAGCGCCGACAGAAACGGTATCCGGGTGTCGCCGGCGCGATCAAACCGGCGCGATAGCAATACGGGCTTGCCGGCAACCCGAATCAGTTCGCTCGCAGCCGTACGAATACCCGCCCGTTGCGCGAGCTGCAGCGCCACCGATTCCCAGAGCTCCATGCTGTAGTCGTCGGTTTCCTTCGGGAACTTGGCGATGGACAGACGTCCCTGTTGATCCAGCACGGAGGCCTTGGGTCTGGCGCCACCGAGCGAAGAGCCCGGCGCAAAGATCATCTGCAGATCCTCGTCCGTCTCCTCGTCCCGCAAAATTCGTTCGGTCACCTGAAGCAGGCGGCCCAATTCGATCATGCCGGGCACACCGTCCGCTACCGGTGCCAGAAAGGTTTGATCTCCGACCACGCGAAAACGTAGGGCGCCGAGACGCGAAACATCCGACACGCCGAGAAGGTAATCGAGTTCTAGGAGCGTACGCACTGTGCGCGCCTCATGCTGTGCAGCACGGCGCTCCGCACGCTGCATCAACCGCCGCCCCCAGGTGTCCGGCGCAGAATCGCCGACCGCCTCGAAGATCGACATGCCTGCTGCTGGCGTGAACGCTCCACGAGCAAGCGTGAGCGCAGGTTCCAGAGAAAAACGATCCCCATCCTCGAGCCAATCAGGGTGATATTCGAAGCTCAGGGCCTCACGATCTCGCCGTGCATGGCGATGCAAGGTACCGACCCGTTTCAAGCCCGCCTGAAAATCAACATGAACCTCGATGTCACTTGCCATGCTTAGCGCCTTGGGATCGGGGGATACGCGCGCGTTTGGGTAGTTTCTCTGCACCAAGCGCCAAGCCAACCTCGTCTTTGGAAGGTTCCGCCAGTTGCCCGAGTCCGTCGAGTAGCCCCAGCGCCTGAAGAACAGCCGCATAGATGCCGATGCCGACGCGATAGTCGCCGTTTTCTATCCGCCGTAGCGTCGGCCTGCTGGTGAAAGCGCGTTCAGCGACGACCTCAGCCGGCAGGCCACGGCGCAACCGTGCTTCACGGATATCGAATCCCAGCTTGCGCAACGCACGCCGTACGGCCAGCGAAGGGACATGGGGAGTCGCCATAATGGAATCTTCATGTTTCGTTAACTGCAAATAAAGTAATACGAAGATTCCACTAAATCAAATATAAACTACAGTCTGCTGTGAAACTCTCCCGGTCTGATCTAACCCAGAAGATCTGACTCGATCCGATACGGCCAACGATATTTCCCGAATCCAATGGTACTGATGTGCAACCGATGCACCGGCGCCGAGGTGCAGCCAGCCAACCAATCGACGCCGGGATACGATTGCCCCGTACCGATTCCGCCTTCCGGAAACAGGCACACCCAACCGCCCTCTTCCAAACGTCGCGCCAATGTCCGGAGGCCCTGCGCCGATCCCGGCATCATCGGAACCATCTCACATCCGGTACCGATTAGCCTGGCGTAGCCCAGCAGCACCTTGCTCCATACGGGGTGACGCGCGTACGCCGAATCGACGCTAAACAGTATCGGCCACGGCGTCAGCCAGGCCAGCGCCGGCCCGTCGAGTAGGCTTGTGTGGTTGGCGACGATAATGTTTGGCTGCTCGTGCATAGGCCAGAGCGATCTGTCTCTGCGCATTAATTGTCTCCGAGGGCGGGGCGAAGACAATCCGCTGCCAGGGAAACCGTCCAATGCCATGTCCTGGGAGGCACCCTACTTCGCATTGGTATGCCCTATATGAATGCACATTCGGTAGCGCCGGGCTTCCGGTGCGTGACCAGCTTTTCGCACAAGGCTCGGCAGACTGGTTCCCTCACACACGTCATCGGCTAGCATCCGATCAACCAGATCTGAGGAGTTGCTACCATGGGATCCCCGTTATCCAATGAGGAAGAACCGTCACATGGTGACCACCGCACACCCGATCCGTCCTGGCGAGAGATTGCAGCTGAAGCTGGAACTACAGGACGTACAGCCAACGATCTGGCGACGGCTCGCGGTACCGCGTTCTGCGAAACTGCTGCAGTTGCATCGCATCATCCAGATCACTATGGGATGGGAAGATCGCCACCAGCACGAGTTCGACTTCGCCGGCAGGCGCTACGGCACGCCGGATCCGGAATAGCCACAGGACGGTCTCGTCTCGGAAAAGAACGTCACCCTGCACACGGCTTTGGGTCGATCAAAATCCTTCACCTACGTCTATGACTTCGGGGATGACTGGCGGCACCTGATAACCGTGGAAGAAATCTTGCCCATCGGCGCCACTCCCCCAAAAACCGAATGTTTCGCGGCCGAAAATGCCTGCCCGCTGGAAGACATTGGAGGACTACCGGGTTATATGAACTACCTAGAGGCTATCCTTGATCCGACATACCCCGAGCATCGAGCTATGCGCGACTGGGGTGGTGGCAAGAGCTTTGACCCGCGCTTCGTCGATATCGACGCCATCAACCGGAAACTGGCACGTTTCCGCTTTTGAACGTAAAGTAGGAATCCGAATTCAGCTGTGTCTAGCCGATTTAATGGCGTGGAATCAATCCATTACAATCAACACACCGCACATGGTTTGCCTGAAGCAATCATTGACCAAAAGTGGCAGTTGGGCAGAAATCGACTCACTCCGGTCCGTTGAAGGCTTCCATTCGATAATCGGCTATATCGCATATTGCGGACACCGGGAACTGAAAATAACGCTGAAGTGCCGAGGGCACCGATGGCGATCCGACCGCATGATTCTTACCCCATCGACTACTCGTATCATCTCAATCCTGGGCGAGCGAAGTAATTGGATGCGACACTGAGGACCAAGTTGTGATTGCGCTGATGGATGGCAGTGGCATTCTGGGATGTCAGTACGGCCTAACAGTAACTATAGAGACCCATGAAGATAGACATTAAAAAACTGATTTTTCATAACTTTATCATTGCTCTGTCTCTATATGCATGTATGAAAACGGGGACGCGAAGCTGACACCCATCCAGAGTTAGGCTAACGACTGGTCCCCGCCGCACTCCTTCCGTCTATCGGACTGATATGGAAGGAGCATGAACGGCCGGATGTGGCCGGTGGCCTCTCGCAATCAAGTCGCCTGCGCTCTGGGCCGGTTGGTCAGCACCAGCGCACTGGTCAGTGGTTACCGGAACGATGGTCAGTAAATAACGGAATCCGCAAACAGCTTTGTAGTGTCTGGACATTCAGTAGCGGATTCATACGCTTCCAGTGATCGCGCCTCAACTATAGCCGTGGGAAGAGTGTCAACTAGGATCGATCAACAGCTTGAGTAATTCGTCGATCGTGCTCTCGCGAGTTCGCGCCACCTCCAACTTTTCACGGGTAAAGCTAGCCTCATAGGCTTGGCGAAACGTCGGTATGGGTAATTACTAATGAGAGTGCCTTTCTCGACATTTCCAACGGCATAAACGGCGAGTCGCGACATTCCGTTATCACTTGCTCGGGCAATACGGGAATATGAATAAAGCCAGCCTTGTAGGGCACACCATTTTGCTCTGAGAAATGCAGGCTTGAGAACAGAATGTGATTGCACGTGTGTTGCCCACAATTGAAGGAATAACAAGCAGGAATGCCTGCCCGTTCCAGCACCAATTTCAAATCGTCTATGCCCGGTAGGGTGGACCAGTACGCAACGGGCCTTTTCGGATCGATGATCTCCCGCCTAAAGGAGTTTGTTGCAATCTTTTCGATGGTGATTTTGTTGTACGGTGGCGCCTGACCGGTGTGGACGCACAGGTCCGGTCTGTAACGCTCCAACAAATTGCTTAGCTGCGACTCCAATGTCTGATGCTCGGTTTCACTTGTGATCCGCCCCGGCTCTTGGGAAGGCGCTGGGATGCGCCATGTCCTGACCTCTCACGGATATTGACGGGGTTGAGAATGAGCGCCGCCGCTCCCGTCGATCCGCTGGCCAATGCCCTGGTCGATTCGGGGCTGGTTCCCTCGGAACTGCTCGACGCCTACCTGCAGGCGCCAGCCGAGGTACGCCGGCGCTGCTTCGACAGCGGACAGACCGTCACCGCAGGCGCCCTGCTCGAAGTCCATCCTTTGGCCGATCTGTTCCCAGCCATGACCAGGGAGCAGTATGAAGCGTTGCGCGACGACATTGCCGCCAACGGGGTACAGGAGCCGATCTGGCTCTATCAAGGTCGAATAATCGACGGCAAACACCGCCAGCGGGCATGCATCGAGCTGGGCATCGATCCGCCCCGCCGCAAATACACGGGCAAGGATCCTCTGGCCTTCGTCGTAGCGAGGAACCTGCGCCGGCGGCACCTGACCGAATCGCAGCGGGCGATGGTCGCGGCAAGCATCGCCAACATGCGCCAGGGCGAACGGACGGATCTGCTGGACATGAAACCTTCGGCAAATTTGCCGAAGGTTGAAAAAGTCTCCCAGCAACAGGCTGCAGGACTGCTGAACGTCAGCGAGCGTTCCTTGCGCAATGCCCGCAAGGTCCGAGAACTAGGTTCCCCTTCCCTCGCCGAAGCCGTCGAACGCGGCGATCTGGCCGTATCAGCCGCGGCAAGCATCGCGCAGGCCGTTCCGCAGGACGTCCAATCCAGGATTGTCGAAGAGGGCCTGGGAAAAGAGGCTGCGAGATATATCCGCACGCATGCCAGCGAACTCGCGGAGGATGCCGGGGCAGCAGGCGCCGTCTTCGAGCTGATCCGTCAAAGCTCGATCGAGCAGACCGCACCTGACCAGCCAAGTCTCAGCTGCCACAACTCACCAACAACCGATTGGATCGAAGTATCGGACCGCCTGCCAGATGTTGGCGTCGAAACCCTTGTCTTTCTTCCCGGAACCTCTGACGACGATTGCGACTTTGCTCGTTTCGAAGGTCCAGGCTGTCGGGACTGGATACTGCGCCGCAGCTCCACGCGCGTAACCCCCAGCCACTGGATGCCGAAACCGCCGCCCCCCCACCGGGAGGCGCCATGTTCAGTGACGATTGCCAGGACCGGAATACCGCCGCGGCGCAGCTCTACGCCCAACTCGACGAAAGCGAGCTGGCGTCCGTCGCCCGCAAGTCGATCCTCGCGCTCGACGACATCAAGCAGGAAGCCAGACTCATCTGCTGGTCGATCGGCTTAGGGCAAAGCGACTTCGATCCAAGTCAAGGCAGCGTGCGCCAGTACGTCATGGGCCGACTGTGGGGCCTGAGCAAGCGCTACGCGCCCGGCATATCGCTCGACGACAACGATGGCGGCGATACCGGGCTGGTTACGTTGTACTGGCTGGAAGCCGGCGGACATGCAGCGACGCAGGACCGTGCTGGTCACCTGGCCTGCCCGCTCGAACAGCTTCTTGGCGAAGAGGAAGAACTCGAAGCCGAAGCGCTCCGCTGCGAGCGCGTGACCCGGCTCCTCTCGTCCCTGCCCCCGGCCGAGCGCACCTGGGCGCGGCTAGTCCTATCGGGAGCGCCGTCGTCGCGCATCTCCGAAATGCTCGGTTTCACCCAACGCGGCGGCCGATACCGGCTGCAGCGCCTGATGCAGAGGATTGAAGAGGTTCAGAGCCAATGAAGTGCTGCACAGCCGTATGGATCCATGGAATGCCTCGCCAGTCGGGTAAGACGAACGCTGTGGCGGACCGATGTTCCTGACCGCGGACGAAATCGTCGAACTGACCGGCAAAGTGAAGCCGAGCGCCCAGGCCCGCATGCTGGGACGCCTGGGAGTCGCCTTCAAACTCCGGCCGGGGCGCGTACTGGTGCTCAAATCCGAGGTCGAGCGCGCTTTGTCGAGCGGTCAGGAGCAAAAATCTGGCATCAGGTGGGACAAGGTGCTATGACGCCATGATGGGACGCCGCCGCCAAACGAACAAAGGGCTGCCGCCACGGATGTATCTGCGCGGACGCACCTACTACCATGCCGCCTACCTGGGCGGAAAAAAGTATGGACACGCCTGTCCACGGATTACGCGATAGCGCTGGCGAAGTGGGCGCAGATCGAAGGAAACACCTCTGCCGGCACGCTGTCCGAGGCCATCATCCGATACCACGCCGACGTGCTACCTACCCTCGCCGCAGGCTCACAGCCCGAATACAAGCGCATCCTGGACAAACTGGACGATGTCTTTGGCGCCGCGCCCATCGGATCGGTAAAACGCACGGACATCGCGGCCTATCTGGACAAGCGAACGGCGAAGGTCGCCGCGAACCGCGAAATAGCGGTTCTATCGTCCGTCTTCGCCTGCGCGATCCGGTGGGGACTGGTCGAGGCGAACCCTTGTCTGGGCGTGCGCAAAAACAAGGAACGCAGCCGCAAACGCCATCTCGAAGATTGGGAGATCCAGGCACTTTGGTGCGTAGCAGACGATCAGTGGAAGCTCATCATCGAACTCGCCCTCACGACCGGCCTGCGGCGCGGCGACCTGATGAACCTGACCAAAGACGACGCCACGGACGGACTGCATGTAACGACCAGCAAGACGGGATCCCGCATCGAATTCGAAGCAACACCCTACCTGTCGGCCCTGCTGGCCAAGATCAAACTGCTGCGCCGGCGTGTCAAGGAACCCAAACTGTTCTGCACCCGCAACGGGTATCCGTACAGCGTAAGCGGCTGGAACAGCGCCTGGCGGCGGATCGTCGACAAGTCTAAGGTCGAGGACGCACATTTTCACGACCTGCGGGCTCGCGCGCTGACCGACGCGAAAAACGCTCAGGGACGGGATTATGCACAAGCGATGGCCGGCCATGCAGACGGCAGCATGACCGAAACATACATACGTGGAAGGGAGTTTACGAAGGTCCGACCGCTGAAATAGTAGCAAGCTTGCTACTAAAAGCACTTAGCCGACCAGCTGAGGATCGGCTAAGTGCTTGATGCAATTGGTCGGGGCGAGAGGATTTGAACCTCCTACCACCTGAACCCCATTCTAGTGAAATTACATTTCAGGCAATCTCACTTGGCCTCAATAGAAACCTCAACTCATTGTTTTTCAATGACTAGCCTTTTCTAAGCGTCTCATCTAGAATCAACACAGCGCAAGCTGATGGGTTACGTATCGGGTTACGTGGAACAACACGTAACCCATCACCAGGTGATGAGCGACCTGCTGCGCCGTGTAACCCGCAATGCCGCCGCATGGGGATCCGAGCATGGGCAAGCTGACGGTCAAGCAGGTTGAGAACACAAAACCGGGGGAACGTGAAGTTGTCCTGATCGATGGCGACGGATTACAGCTTCGCATCTACCCCAGCGGCGTTAGGTCCTGGCAGTTCCGTTACCGCTTCGGCGACAAGCGCCACACCATGCCGCTCGGCCGCGCCGAGCATGTCACGCTGAAGCAAGCCCGCACGGCCACGCAGGACGCACGCAAGCTGATCGACCAAGGGCTAGACCCTATCGAGGAACAGAAGCGCCGCGAGGCGGAGCGGGAAGCCATCCGCAAGGCACAAGAGAGCCGCCGCACCTTCGGGCAGGCAGTCGAGCGCTGGGCAGAACTGGAACTTGCAGCAGGACGAAAGGACCGCGGTGCGGAGTGCATGCGCTCGCTGGGCAAGGACGTACTGCCTACGCTGGGCGACCATCCACTGGATGAGATCCGCCGCGGCGATCTGGTGGACATTCTGGATAGCATTGTGTCGCGCGGCTCCCGAGTCCAGGCCAACCATGTATTCGGCGATCTTAAACAGTTCTTCAACTGGTGCGAGGCCAGAGATTGGATCGAACGCCACCCACTGCGCGGCGTGAGCAAGGAACGGATCGGAGGCCGAGAAACCGAGCGTGACCGCATCCTGAGCCCTGACGAGTTGGTAGAACTGCGCGACAAGCTCCCCGCGGCGCACTTCGAACCGCAAACTGACGCCGCAATCTGGATCATGCTCTCCACGCTGTGCCGGGTGGGCGAACTCATTCAGGCGCGCTGGGAAGACGTGGATCTCGATGCGGCCATCTGGCGCATCCCGGCTGGCAACTCGAAGAACGCCAAGGAGCACATCGTCTATCTGTCGCCCCACTCCGTGCGCCAGTTCCGAGCGCTACACGAGCGCACCAAGTGGAGCGACTGGTGCCTGCCCTCGACAATGAAAGACGGCGAGCACGTGTGCATGAAGTCGATAACCCGACAATTGCGCGACCGCATGCGCGACACGGCCATGTCCAACCGCACCAAGGCGACAGGCGCGCTAATTCTCTCGGGTGGTTCCTGGACGGCGCACGATCTGCGCAGGACGGGCGCCACACTCATGGGCGAGTTAGGCGTGCTGTCCGAGATTATCGAGCGGTGTCTCAACCACGTTGAGCCCAGCAAGATCAAGCGCACCTACCAACGCCATGAATACACCGCGGAGAAACGGGACGCCTGGCGCCGGCTTGGCGACTACCTGGACGAACTACTGAACCACAAGGCACGCGCGGTAATCGACCTCCGCGCCCGACGATGAAGAAACCGGCCCGGGCGGTTTCCCGGGAAGCGGACCGCATGGTGCGGCAACACCATGCGACCCTAACCACACCCCGCCTGACAAGGAGGCGAAGCTATGGCTACCCAGAATGGTAATCAGAACGGCACCGCAAGCGCCAACGAGAAAATCGCAACCGACCCTCAAGACACCAACGCACTAACGAGTGATTACTGCTCTTACCCAAACCAACCTTTTGATGAACTCTTCGGCACAGCGATCGATACCCACGGATTCGAGACAAGCCAACTGGAGCGATTAAAGGAAACGCTAGGAAATATTAGAGGCATCAAGCAACGCGCACTCACAGGAGCCTCCAACGTGACCGACGCAAGCGAGCTCTACGATATTGCCGGCGCGCAAGACTTACTTTCCTTGCTGCTCGAGCTGACCGAAACTCTCGAACAGCTTGAATACAAAGTCGTCAGCTGCCTTCTCGAAAACAACTCAGTCGCAGCCTAGCGTTGAAATACGCCACCCCGGCTGGCGTGACGTCAGCCGGGTTACGCATACTCAAAATTCATTGAGGCCACACCAGCAGATTCTACATAGCAGACGGACCAAGAGCCTCACTCAACACGACATGGCATGCAGCTTATTAAGTTGTATAAAGCAATTATGAAAACGACCTGATCACAGGCAGCAGCTCCACCAGAGAAATGCCAATGCCCGACAAGAAAGAGCACGACCGCAGCAAAATCACGTTCGATGTTGACGAAACGGCGGATATGCTCAAGGTCCACCGCAACACGGTGCTACAGCTTGCAGAGAAAGGGAAGTTGCCAGGTGCGAAGATCGGTCGGGCCTGGGTTTTCGTCGTAGACGACCTGGTCAAATGGTTGCGCTTAGAAGTAGAACGCCAGCGGCATCAACGCCTTGACTCAAAGACTCAACTGCGCACTGGTGGCGGTCGGAGACGCCCTCCCCCAACACTACCCAACCTTCCAGAAACATAAACGCCTGAGTGATTCACCCAGCACCCTATTGACAACGGCGCCGGAAAAGTGTGATATTTCAGCCAACCTGTGGCAACTGCGCCTGATGCGCTGAGCCACAAAAATATAAGCCCGGCCATGTGCCGGGCTTTTTCGTTTCAGGATTAGGCCGCTCGGGAAACCAGCGGCC
Organism: Acidihalobacter sp.; assembly: GCF_037381185.1. NCBI lineage: Bacteria > Pseudomonadati > Pseudomonadota > Gammaproteobacteria > Chromatiales > Ectothiorhodospiraceae > Acidihalobacter > Acidihalobacter sp. The sequence goes on along the minus strand of NZ_JARRQY010000022.1, from coordinate 38,719 downwards.
TTTTTTGTGCCCTGCATTCGGACAACACCAGCAGCCAACTCACCGAGGATCTAAAGATGTTGAATATTTCGAACGCAATAGTTCGCCGCATCGACGCCGCGCAATATTTAGGAATAAGTTTGCCGACCCTACACCGCCTCGTGCAACGCGGCGAACTGCAGGCGCCGATTAAGCTCACCCGAACTGCCTCTGGCTGGCGGCAAACCGAGCTCGACGAATTTATCGAGCGACGGCGCAGAGCTAACTGTTCGACCCTTCAGGGCAATACCGGGCAGCGCTGATATGTCCGGCCAGACATTTGCCAAAACGCGTGAAGCAGCGCGCGGCCGTTGGTGCGAAATTTTGCCAACACTTGGGGTTGAGGCGAAATATCTATGTAACCGGCATGGCGCATGCCCTGGCTGCGGCGGAAAAGATCGATTTCGATTCGACGATCGTGAAGGCGCGGGCACATTTTTCTGCTCAGGTGGCGGCGAGGCACTGGCTGGCGATGGATTTGAACTATTGCGCCATGTCCATGGCTGGAGTGCGCAGCGCGTGCTGCGCGAGGTTGGCTACATTCTGCAAATTAGTCGGGAGACCTCGTCAGCCGCCTTTAACCATCCGATAGCATCCAAAAGGGCGGATACGCCAACTGCCGACGAAAAACACATCGGGGCTGAACGCATGCGCAAGTTGTTCGCTCGCGGCGCGCCGCTGCATAAAAAGGACGAAGCTGTCCATTACCTACGGAGGCGCGGCCTCCTGCTTGCCGATTTCCCGCAGAATCTGCGATGCGGGCGAGTAGGGTATTTCACCGCCAGCGACCGCGGGCCAATCAAATTGGGCAATTTCCACGCGATGTTGGCCTCGATTCAAGCATCGAACGGCGAGATGGTTGGCATCCATCTGACGTACATCGTCGATGGCCGGAAACTCACAATCCCCGATCCAATCAATTCGAACAAAAACTTACCAGCAAAAAAGATTCGCGCTGCCTGGCGTGGTGCGACACGTGGCGCCGCAGTACGTCTTCAGCCAGCCGACCGCGAGCTGGTTGTGGCGGAAGGCATCGAAACCTCGCTCGCAGCACATTTGATAACTGGGCGCCCAGCCTGGGCTGCACTCTCTGCAGGAAACCTTGGCGCACTCGAATTGCCAGGAGATGTGCGAGATGTACTGATCGCGGCAGACGCGGATGTGGCCGGCAAGCGTGCGGCGCATGGGCTCGCTGAGCGGTTGCTGGCCGAAGGACGCACAGTCCGTCTGGCCGCACCCGATGATGGCAGCGACTGGCTTGACGCGCTGGTTGAGGCCTCATCATGAGTAATGTGGAAGGACTTCGCGCCGCACCTCCGCTAAGAGTTCTCGACGGACATGGCGGTGATAGAGGTGGTGGTAATACGGTGCCGCCGGGACGTCCGGTGATTCGGCTGATCGATGGCGAGGCGCCGCAAATCGGCGACGAGATTCTAGCAAGCCTGCGGACTCATGGGTTGTATGTGCACGGCGACCGCCTCGTGATGGTGCTGCGCCCGAAGACTGCGCCAAGCCGAGGCATCGAGCGGCCGGCTCATGCGCCCATTTTGCATACGTTGGACAGCGCTGGTCTCGCCGATCTTGCCGGACGTCATATTAGATTTGAACGTTTCGACGCGCGGCGCGGCGAATGGGTGCCACGTGACTTGTCGCGGCGCTACTGCGATGCAATCTTGTCGCGCGGCACATGGCCTGAGATTCGTCATCTAACTGGCGTAGTTGAAGCGCCGCTTGTCTTGTCCAGCGGCGAGATCATCGACGGTCAGGGCTATGACGAATTGAGCGGCCTCTACCTCGCATCGGAGCCACCTGTTGGCTATACGCGACCTACAATCAAACCCGTAGATGAAGCTATCACATGGGCTCGCGAGCTGCTCCTTGAGGTTTTTGGCAGTTTGCCGTTCGTCTCCGAAGCCGATCGCGCCGCAGCCCTTGCTGGTCTGCTCACCGTCCTGCTGCGCCGCGCCATACCAGCAGCCCCTATGCTTGCAATTACGGCCCCGACGCCGGGTACAGGCAAGTCATTGCTGTCGGATGCGCTAGCCACGATTGGGCTTGGCCGACGAGCCACAGTGCTTGCGCTCGGAGATGACGACGCCGAGGCTGACAAACGGCTTGTTGGCGTCCTAATCGCGGGCGATCCGATGGTTGTGATCGATAATGTCTCCCGCCCCTTGGCGTCCGATCTACTCTGCCAAATCCTGACACAGGACAGCATACGTGCGAGGCCGCTGGGTGTTTCAGCGATGCTCACGTTGCCAACAAGCACCGCATTCATCGTTAACGGCAACAACCTCGCAGTGGTTGGCGACCTACGCCGCCGCACACTTCTCGTGCGCCTTGACGCTGGCGTGGAGCGCCCCGAACTAGCGCCCCACGCCGGAGACCTGCTCAGCGAGGTCAAGGCTCGTCGTGGCGAGATCCTCAGTGCGTCATTGACGTTAGTACGAGCGTACATCGCCGCCGGCAAACCCGATGTGGGTGTGCCAGTCCTCGGTGGCTTTCGTGAATGGCACACCATGTGCCGCGCACCACTGATCTGGTCAGGTTTACCAGATCCCTTCGCGGCATCAGAAAGCCTGCGTGATGCAGATCCTGATCTTGAAGCAACTCGCGCACTGTTTGCCGCCTGGACGGCTGCGTATGGTGACCGACTCATTACCGCAAATCAGGTTGTCACTGACGCCATGTCAATGGCACCACGTTTCGACAGTACCGGCGCGGCCCCCAGTTCCCCTGATATGCATGCGGCGCTCCAAGGTGTGACCGCAGAAAAGATCACCGCTATCCGGCTCGGCCGCTGGCTGCGACGCCACCAAGATCGGCTGGTCGATGGGCTCCAGCTTGTCCGCGGCGAAGATGATCCGGTAGCCCGATGCGCAACATGGAAGATTCGCAGACCATGAGTACGGGGATATTTTCGAGGGATACGAGGAACACGAGGGACTTCCCTACCCTACGTGAAAAAGTGTCAAGACAAAAAATAATAATAGGTTGGAAAAATCCTCGAGTCCCTCGCTTCCCTCAAAACATTTCCCGAGAAACACACCGCCCGAACGGGCACCACTCGATGGAGTAGAACCATGTCCACCCAGCTAGATACCGTACAGAACACGACCAATGCCGAGCGCGAGCAACTGCGCGATAACGCCTTGGCGGCCATCCAGGAAATGAAAGAAGCAGAAGCGAAAGTAGACCGCTTAATCAAGCGCCAGTACGAACTGGAACGCGAGAAAGAAAGCGCGACCAATGCAATCGAAACCGCCCGCGAGGCGCTGGAAACAGCAACCGAGGATGCGGTCGTCAATGGCGATAGTGCAGCGTTGGATAAGGCCCGCGCCAAGCTGACCACGTCCAAGCAACGCATCGAAGATGCTACCGAGCAACTCACCGCCATCGAGCGCGTGATCGCTAAAGCGAAAGAAGATGTAGGGCCGGCTCAGCATAGAGCTCGGGGCGCTCATTCTGCTTTCTGGCAGGCCGTCGAAGCGGATGCAACCAAGCGAGCTGCCAACGCTGCGCAGGTGATACTCGAAGCCTTCCATGCCCGTCAAGCGTATGTTCCCGCGACTTCGTTGGATACCTTCCTGCGTGGTTCTGACTACAACCGCGGTTTCTTGCTTGAAATCGGTCTCCATAGTACCGCTGGGAGAGAACTCGTAGGACCCGTTGACGACGTGCCATTCGCCGAGCCCTCGTCGCGTTATGTCCGCTAATAGTTTTGAACGTCGAACGAAAATGGTCGGCGGCCTTCGGGCCGCCCTGCCCTCACCCAAAGGTGGCGTTCGGAAAAAGGTACTACTTGGCACCTTCGAGACATACGGATGCGAAGCCGCGCAGCTTTCTTGCAAAGGTGCTCTCTATAAGGGGGTTGTGTTGGTAAGAAGGGTAATTCTCGATGGCCACCCAAGCTGAAATTGGTGTTCATCTCGGGATTAGTCAGCAAGCCGTATCCGATTTAATACGGCGTGGTGTGCTACCTGCCGACGGTGACATTGATCAAGCACGGATGACCTATTGTGAGCACCTTCGCGCGGTCGCCGCCGGCCGTGGCGGACAGGACAACCAAGTCGATTTAACGCAAGCACGAGCTCGACAAGCATCGGCCGATGCGGATCTAAAGGAGCTCGACTATTGCCAGCGCACGGGCTCGGTGGTGGCTGTAGCCGAACTTGAGCCCCAGTTAGCCGGATGGGCAGCAATGGCCAGATCGGAAATTGAAAATTCACTCGACCGCACGCTCCTGGAAATTGAGGGGGCGCACAGAATTGAAATCGATCGCGCCTCACTAGATAGCTTGTGGATCTCAGCCTTTAAAGCAATAGCAGCGTATCCCGACATGCATATGCTCGACGAGGAACAGGACATCCATGATGACTCAAATCAATAGCAGATGGCGCACATGGGAGCCTTGGATGCGAAATATACGTGGCTTTCGCCTGGCTGAAATTCTTGGCATTCATCCCACGGACGTTTCTGAAATGCGGAAGCAAGGTCTTCCGTCCATATGTATGGGGGCAACGTTTCGCTATGACGTCACCGTAGCCCTGTACTGGCGAGCTGGACGCACTTTCGCACAGATACTGGGTATCAACACACACTTCCCTCCAGTCCTTACTACCTTAAATGGCTTCATTTTGTACGCCAGATTCGCAGGATTCTCGACAGATACAACGAAGTCATTGGCACGTCAGATAGGTATTCGCGCAGGTGGATCCACTCACCTCGTTGACCACCTATTAACGGACCACCCACTGCTAACCGTTTCGCTGAAAGCATTGCCACCTCCGCATCTTGACCTGCCGAGAATGCGCATCTCCGGTTTTTTGCCAGCGGTATGAATTACATCGTTCACGCTTTGCAATTCGAACCAGAGAGCGGGAGTGATAGTAAATAGAAAGCACATTTAAGAGGGCTGACTGAAATGACTGATTTAGATCAAAACCAGATCAACGCAATTGAAACGGATGAAGGTAAACCTGACGCACTTGCACAGGCTATCGAATCTGGGAGGAAGATGGAGCGCGAACGCATTTTGCGACTACTTGATGAGCCAGAAGCTCGTGGAAGAATCCAAATGGCCATCCACATCGCATTACATCATCCGGATATGTCATTTGAAATGACAAAAGCGATGCTGAGCAAAGCACCACGTGAAATACGTCCTGATACTTGCCTTCACTAGCGTTACACCGGGACCATCCATAGAATCGGGAGAGGGATCATGAGTGATTTGAATTTCAGTTTTAAACTGAATTTTGATACCAAACAGGCACGTTCCAACCTGCAGTCGTTCGAAAGTGCGTTTGCCAAGGGATTGCGTTCGATCGGTCAAAGCCAGTTTGACGTCGGCATGTTTCGACAACTGGTCAAGGCTGTCGATCAAGGCAAGGTCGCGATCCGCGACCTGGACGCCGAAACCCTCAAGCTGCTCAAGACGTACAACACCAACCGCAGCGTCGCTTCGGCGCGCGATATGCTTGGTCTGCGCGATCAGGCCAGCGTCGTGCGCGACATCAAACAGATCCGCCAGGCGTATGACACGCTACGCGTCAGCGGCAAGCTGACCAGCCGCGAATTGTCGCAGGCCTCAGTGGTAATGCGCGAGCGCATTCGTGCGCTGAGGCGCGAGACCAACGATTGGTCCGGCTCGCTAAACCGTATGCACGGCGAGCTGATCGCATCCACGGCCGTTCTGGCCGGCATCGCCTACGGCCTCGGCCGCGCCGGCGACGAATCCCTGAAATTCGGCCGGTCGATGGCCGAAGTCTCGACGCTGCTCGACGATACCAGCGGCATGGCGCAGCTGACGCAGCGGGTTCGGGCGCTGACGCGCGAATACGGCAGCGACGTAAACGTCAATGCCAAAGCGCTCTACGACATCATCTCCGCGGGCGCCACCGACAGCGCCGACGCCATGACGGAGCTCGACGTCGCCAATCAGCTAGCCATCGGCGGCGTGACGGACGTTTCGACTGCGGCCGACGGGCTGACCAGCGTACTCAACGCCTACAACCTGTCAGCTAAGGATGCAGTGGCGGTATCCGATGCGTTCTTTACCGCGGTCAGGCAGGGCAAGACGACAGTGCCGGAACTTTCTGCCAGCATCGGCCAACTCGCGCCGCTGGCTTCGACGGCGGGCGTCAGCCTTGACGAGATGCTATCGGCCGTCGCTGCGCTGACCGCCAGTGGTCTGAAAACGCCGGTCGCCATCACCGGCTTGCGCTCGGCCATATCCAACATCATCAAGCCGCAGACACAGGCGGCGAAATTGGCGCAGCAGCTCGGCCTGGAATTCGATGCCGAAGCGCTCAAGGCCAGGGGGCTGGCCGGATTCCTCGCTGATGTCAGGCGCGCGACCGGCGGCAATGTCGAGCAGATGGGGCAGTTGTTCGGCTCCGTCGAGGGCTTGAATGCCGTGCTTGCGCTGACCGGCCCTGGCGCGCAGAAGTTCGGCGAGACGCTGCGGGCCATGGGCGAGAAGGCGGGCGCCACGGATGCGGCCGTGGCTAAGATGATGGATGCTCCGGCGCAGCGCGTCGCGCGCTTCAAGGCCGCGCTGCAGAATGTGCAGCTCACCCTGGGCGATACGGTTACAGCCTTTACGCCGTTGCTGGAAAGCGTGGCGAGCCTGCTCAACGCCTTCAATGATTTGCCGGCTCCGTTGCGCTCGACGATTGCCGCCTCGGCAGCCTTGGCCACCTCGATCGTGCCTGTAGCTCTCGCCATCAATTCGATCAGTAAAGCCGCTGGCGTCGGCAAGCTGGCCCTGGTAGGCCTGCTGAATCCGCTGCAGCAAGTCAACAAGGAAGCGCCGGCCGCCGCTGCGGCCGCCGGCGGCCTGGCGCGGAACCTGAGCCTGCTGAGCGCCATCCGCTTCGGCATGTGGGGTGTCGTGATCGCGCAAATCAGCCGCTTAGCTGCGGCAATGAGCGAACTGAAGAAAGTACAGGAAAGCGTTTCCCGGGAAAATTCCAATTTCATCGAGAGCCAGCGAGCTCTCATTGCCGTCAGCGGCGAATACAAGAACATACAACTTGTCAGCGCCGACGCGTTGAATAGCATGACGGCCGACGAGATCGCTTCGTACCGGCAGCGCCTGGCCGCCGCCGAGCGCTATTGGCGCGCGCAGCGCGATCTGCAGGCGCGGTTGGACGTCAACACGGGCGGCGCCACGGGCACTTCGTCGCAGGCCGCCTTGGACGCCCAGCGCGAGCTGCGCGTGCATCAGCAATACCTGCAGCAGCTGGACGGCATCCTGCAAAAGCGCCAGACGGACGAGGCCGATTTCGCGGCCAGAATCGAAACGATCAAGAAGCAGGAAACCGCCGCGATCAAGTCGCAGCTGGCCAGCCAGATCTCCGCCTATCGGGATGCGCAAAAGCAGCTCGAGACCGTTCAGGCAGCGCGCAAGGCGATCGAATCCGATTTCGCCTCGACGCAGAATCTGCTGACCAACGGCGTACCCAAGCCGATCGATCAGCAGAACTTCGTGGATTTGCTCGATACGCTGCAGACCGCGCGCGGATCGTTGCAGGAAGGCGATCTGAAAACCGCGATCAGCCAGGCGCAGCAGGCCCGGCAAGTGATCGAGGCCTTGTTTCGATCCGGCAAGGAAAGCGCTTATTCGCTGCAGCCCTATCTCGATCAGGCGCGCAAGATCGCCGACGATGCCGCCAAGGCCGAGGAGACCTCGGCGCAGGCGCAGGTTGGCAATCTGAAAAAGAATATCGAGCAGCTGGTCGGCTCCGCGGAATTCCTCAAAAGCCTGACGATCGGTTTCGACGAAGCCAAGGCCAAGCAAAGCGCGGAGCAACTGCGGGCGGAAATCGAGGCCATGCTGGCCAAGAGCCCGATCAAGATTCCGGTGCAGCTCGACAAGCAAAGCAGCAGCAGCGATACCACGGAAGCGACGAAGATCCTGGCCGCGCTGCCGGCCAAGGCGGGCGGTGGCGAGATCGTCGGTCCCGGCACGGGGACCAGCGACAGCGTGCTGATGTATGGCTCGGCTGGCGAATATATGCAGTCGGCCCGTGCCGTGCGGCATTACGGCGTTGGCTTCATGGAAGCGATTAACCAACTTAAGCTGCCGAAGTTCGCCAGCGGCGGCCTGGTCGGCGCAGCGGTTTCCAATTTGCCGTCCTTCCGCGGCAGCGGCGCCATCGCCGCCGGTGGCAGCGGCGACACCTATTACCTGCAGATTCCCGGCGGTGGCCAGGTCGGCCCGCTGAGCGCACCGGCCGATGTCGGCGCGGATCTGCGCCGCCTGTTCAGCGCGCAGGCGCGCAAGCAAGGGCGCAGCAAGGCCTGATTACCAATTTTAGCTATCACGGAGGTGAACCCACCAAGAGAGGCAACACAGGATCACGAGCGCACAAAACAGCCCAACGATGATGAACAACGGCAGTCCGAGTAAAACGAACAGCGCAAATCCCTCTTTGGGGGCAATCAACATGCCGACAGCGAGCCAACCAAGCAATAGTGATGTGAATCCAAATGAATATCGTATGTCGTTCATCACATCAGCATGGGCTTCAACGTAAGATTTCCGGAAGCTCATAGAGAAGCTTGAGCGCAGAAGTCCATCCGACATCGGAAAAGAGCTGAAGCATCTCAACCAGTTTAGCTCGCAGACCTACATCTTCGAACACTGCGCGATAGTCAGCAAGATAGCATTGCACTATGCGCACGACCGCATCATTGCCAAGGCTTTCATAATGATAGCCTTCGTCTCGGCCGCTCCCGAAGATGACAGCATAAATAGCCTCGAACACAGCTATCGGGGCACCTGGGATTAGAAATTCATAGAGTTCGATCAGATGGTGATGCGTAGCCGGCTCATGCGAGTTCGCAAGCAGTGCGAGGATATCGGCGTAGTCTGAAAGGAAGCGCGCCATAGCAGCGGTGTCGGATAAGCCTGGACTGGCTTCATTATCATTTTTATAGGCACCTGATCCGAAATAGAGTTGGTTCATCGCGATGTGAATTACCTTTTCGGCTGCGCCGTATCGCTTGCTTTCCGCCTCCTTTTCGGCCTCTACGGGATCGCCGGAAGTCAGAATGGCATGTGCCTCAGCAGAGAGTGCAATCGCCCGCGTAAGAATCAGCGTCAAACCTTCCTGTGCGCGATTACACATTGCGCACGCTTCAGCTTCGGGATGCTGCGCATAGCGATAAAAGAACGCATCTCGCAGCGAAAGTGCATAGGAATTCAGCAAAGTACCATAGCGCTCTGGATCGGTGGCCCATTCATCGAGCCAGGAGCGCATGAGTGGCCGCCCCTGCCCGGAAAATAGCTGTGCCGTCCAGCTACCGAGCGACTCTTGCAGATAGTCGCGTCCATCATGGTCCTCGATAAGGTGTCCATCTAGACGTCCCTTGACGATGGCTAGCACTTCCTCACATCGCATGGGTTCGGAATGGCTGAAGCGCCACATCGAGTTCCTTATATAGGAGGCCAGAATCTGGGTATTAGCCTCCTGGGAGGCGATCACCTTACCCATTTCCCACATGCGCTCAGGCGCCGCGATACAGATAACTTGCAGATTCTGTGCTGCCTGAAGTCGGACCGCTGGTACCGGATCCTCCAGAATCGCCTCGATATGATCGACGATTGTCGGATACTCCTCAGCAAAGCGTGACGCGAGCGACACCCAGGCTTGAGCGGCATAGACACGCACCGCCCAACTTCCCCAGCCAATGTGCCAACCCTCATCGGCATCGCTCAATTCTGGATAACGGCTCGACGACAAACGCTCTAGGACCGCGAACATTGCCCCAAGGTTCGGCAGGCCATCCATGCCCGGAATATAGTTCTCGCTTGATACGATTCGCTCGACCGCATTAGCCACACGACCCCAGGCGGGCTCGTCAACCTTGTCGTGTAGGCCAGGGTTTTGATCGATCAGATTGAGAAGCGTAGTGGCTTCATTCCATAGCGCCGCGAGTTCAGACATCGGACTGCTGGAAGTTGTGTTCTTGATAAAGGAGGAAAGCGCCTCAGACGCGTCAAACACATTCCGGTCGGGGCCGGCATCCAGATTGACCCCTGCACGACGCAGATCCTCACGCACAAAATCGTGGTCATCGTCCCAAGTGTGGGTATAGCTATGGCTTGGATGGTTCCCGATTAAGAGGCCTTCGACATCAAACCTACGACGTAGCGCTCGCATTTCCTCTAGCTCAAGCATGTACTCCGGCACCAGTGCAAGGATACGGCCGAGGATACGATGCCATCGATGTAGTTCGTCTTCGTCAGTGAAGCGCGTCTCGTCGAGCGCCATCGTCTCGAATCGTATGCGTGCTTCGCTTGACCGTGACGGCCAGGCAGCCTCGACAAAACGAATAGCATCGCGCGAGGTACCGTAATGTTCCAGAAAATCTGGCTCCTCAATCAGTGGCCAGAGAAGATCGCCAACCTCATCGATACGCTCGCTGCCAACACCAAAAATCCGCGTCCAGACGGAAGCAGTCGCATATTCGCACGACGCTGCGTTCATACTAGTCACAAAAATCTGAGCATCGCTGCTGCGTAGGAAGTGAACATAATGGCGCAGCAAATCATCCTGCCGGTCCCGTCCGCCGTTCTCCTCCTCCCATGCGTTAAATTCGATCTCATACCCGCGGAGCTCGATCGTTGTATTGCCCGCCTTGATGACGTCGGGTTCGCGATCGCTGCCGTAGCCCTGGGTACGAGCTTTGCCAATCAGCGAATCAATCAGCGCACGAGTGCCATAACTTGGTGAGATTGTGAGAACTTCCCCGATGGCGCTACCAAGTTGCCACCAGCAATGCTCATAATCCTGCCTTCGATTAGACGAAAGTGGCAGGATCCGACTTGGCGGGCCTCCTCCAATCCATGTAGTGGTGGCACTATCGGTGATCATCTGACCGTAGAGAGCGGCATAGATTTCGACGGTGAATTCAGGGTCAGCGCGTGTGATCGGCAGAATCTGCTCGGCGAGCCATCCCGCCTCGCGATCGGCATATTGTGAGAAATGAGGTTCGCGCAGGATACGATCAAGCAAAGATCGCGATGCGGCTGGATCCGAGGCGAAGCTTTTACCGACGAATCGAATAGCGCGTTCGCAAACTGAGGTCAGCGGAGGCTGGGTCGACCATGCAAACTCCAGCAGCGCTCGCGCTGCCCGCCCGAACACATCAAGAAGTACTGCGGCAAGATCGCCATGATTGAACAGTGTTTGGAGCAGGATGAACCCTGGATCAATCAACGATCGCTCGTCGGTAACCACCAGCGTTTCGGCGAGCCGAGCCCAAGTGATCGCTTTGGCCTGGTCTACCGTGCGCCCTCCTTCGATATCCATCGCTGCAAATCTTGCGAGGCGTCCGAGTAGTGCTGTGATCCCTGGTCGAATAGCTGACTCTGCGATGTATGCCGTCAGCCCTACGACGTCTCTCTCGTCTTCGATATTCTCGACTACGACTCGCAGAGCGATATTCCCAAGCACTGGATCTATGCTCGTCTCCGAAAAAATACTGGTGATCAGCTTCCACGTAAGCGGTCGGCCCTCGCCGTCAATACGCCAAAGCCGCTCAATCCCGAAGCGAAGCGCCGGCGCGAGTAGAAGGGCGGTAGAAGTATCGCCGGAGAGCTGGTCAAGCAAAGCATTTGGATCGTCCCATGCAAGGTGGAAACGACCGCCGACATGATCGAATAGGACATGATGCGCAAAACTCACCAAGTCCCCAGATTCTGCCAGCACGCCGCTACGGATGACTTCATCGAGCTCCGCATGCTCGATCGCGATTTTTCGCACCGACAAGCGACGCTGGCTTACCATCAAGGCAACCGTGGCGCCAGCGGCCTGCTGCAGCTGTGTCGTGTCTAGTCTGGCACCTTCATATGCATCGATCAGCCCCGCTTGGGTGCGGATTGTGGCGAACGCCGTTGGGTCTATTTCGTCGCTGAGTAACTGAGCTGCCAGCGATAAATTGAAAATATTGCGTAGCAGCTGGGTTAATTGCGATGACGCTGCACCCAGCAACGCGTCCAATTCAGTGGATGCTTCTCCCACTGCGGCGAGATCGCTTTCGCTCAAGCGCGGAATGAGGAAATGACGTACCGTGGTCAATCCGGCTGCGGCATATTCGCCATCGGCTGGCGTGCCTCCAAAGATCCGGCGAAAGCGTCGACCGTTCTTGAGATCGAAGGTGCGGATTGACGCGATAACGATCCAATCATTTGCGAGTTGTTCACGCACGCTCTCGATCAGCGTTGCGAATACCGCTTCGGAAGGACCTCCTCGCGCGGCATCGAGCGCATCGATTATGAGTATCTTGCTGCCAGTGCCAGGCATGGCTGCGAGAGTTTCGATCACCGGATGGGTAAGCCTTAGTTCAGATTCGAGATCGGCGGCAGTCGCCACTCCTGGAAAGCGATCGACTGAGAGGAACACTACCGTGTCGCCCGTGGCTTCGATTGCCTCGGCAGCATGGACGAGCGCTCCAGTCTTACCTGCGCCCGGTTCTCCGACGACGAGTAGAGAACCTGCCCGAATGGCCGTAATCAGCGGCGTATCGCTCTCGCGCGTGATCGGCATACCCATGCCGAGCGGCAATCTGCCGTGAACCGCAAGCCTCGCAAGCTCTCTCCTTGTCACCTCCCGCAGCCTCGCGATATCGGCTTCGAATCCTGGGGCGCTGACATCTTGATGCCCCAGTTGACGGAGCGCACCCAGAAGCCCAGCACGATCAGCTGGTGCGCCGCTACCGATAAGTTCGCGCATGATGCCCTTAAGATCACGAAGCACTGCGTCGCCGGCCGCGGCGTCTCCGAAAAGACGATGACCAAGCAGCTGTGAAGCTTCGCGCCAATCACTGCCGCCTTCATCCATAGTGAAGCGTGCAATATGAAATATGCGGGCTAGGTCCACGAGATCGGCATGATCTGGTGCGATACCACGATGTGTGGTCCATGCTGGAGTTGCGATCGTCTCGAACGCGATGAGGGCGTCACGTTCCGCAGCATTGCGTTGCGTACGTGTTTCTTCCCAACTGCCGCCCAGATCAAACGCCCGACATCCGGTCTCTAGATTATCGAGCGTTCTGGGGGCATTGGCCTGCACCGCCAACAGCCCAGCATTGCGGGCCAGGTCCGGAAGGCCATTCTCTGCCTTTGCATCAGCAACCCAGTGCGCCAGCTGTCTAATGGTCTTGGTGAGCGGCGACTGCGGACCGGTACCGAGGTTTGCAGTTGTCTTGCACTGAAGATAGAGCGCGCCACCATCCGACTGCGACACCTCAATGTCGTCAAGGGCACCACCGGTCTCGAGACGGATGGCGATTGGAAGCGCCTGATTGTTGATTCCGAATCGTCCACCTACCGGGATCCGCGCAAGGATGTGGGCTGCGAACCAAGTTGCTACCGCAGCCTGAAAGGCCATACCAGCCTCTGTGGCGCGCCCGCCAGCACGCATAGGTGACTGTTCCGCTGCCATCGGACCGTCCTATGGGTAACTGCTAGAAAACCCGAATCATGTCATGCAGCGGAGGTATCTGTCCCCGTTAGACAAAGAGCGCCCTTGATCCGCCCCTTAACTGAGGGGCACCAAGATGCGCCGGCTTCTATGGCAAGCCTCTGTCGGATGGTTACGTGGTGGGTTACGTGAGATGTTAATAAACAAAAAGGGGTTAGGCGATAAACACCTAACCCCTTGATTTGTTTGGTCGGGGCGAGAGGATTTGAACCTCCGACCACCTGAACCCCATTCAGGTGCGCTACCAGGCTGCGCTACGCCCCGTGAAGGAGGTGAATCTTACCCGAGGCGGCTACGGGCGTAAAGCCTGCAACTCTGTTACACAGCGGGCGAATGCGATAGCATCAGCGCTTGCTGATAGACAAGACACAGGGCGGGGACCATGGGACAAGACGCGACCGCGCTTATTGAACAACTCAACCGTAGCAGCGTGCCGTATGCTGACCCCCTCGCCCGCATCGACTGGGCCTCGCTGGACCTGAACGGGTGGTGGCTACCACAAGAAGCGGTGAGCCTGCACGGTGTCGCCGAATTCGATGCGTTGCCGGAAGTGCAGCGCATCCGCCTGTCGCAGTTCGAGTTCGTCAATTTCATCGAAAAGGCGCTGTGGCTCGAAGGCATCTTCATGGAGCGCATCAGCCGTGCCCTGGCCGACTCTCTGGGCGATCCTGCCGCCACCACCTACCGGCTGCACGAACTGCGTGAGGAAGCCGGCCACAGCCTGATGTTCCTCGACCTGATCCGTCGCAGCGGCCTGCCGATAGGCCCCGAGGCCTTCGAGCGCCCGAAACTGGCGACCTGGGTCGGACGCTTCGCACCATACGGCTCGGCCGCCTTCTGGGTCGCCGTGCTGATCGGCGAACAAGTCCCGGATCAGATGAATCGTTTCATTCGCAAGCACCGCAGCGAAATATCCCCCGCCATCTACGACATCATCACCGCGCACGCCATCGACGAGGCGCGCCACATCGCACACGCGCGCGAGACCTTCAAGGGCAGCATGCACAGGGGCTGGAGCATGCTCATGCGGCTTTATCCTCCGCTGCTCAACCGCATCTTCCGCCAGTTCGTCGGGGCGTTTTACTTCCCCACCCCAAGCCTCTACGAAATGGCGGGGCTGGACAATGGTGCACACTGGCGCAAGCTAGCTCACTCCAACCCGCAGCGCACCGCCTTCGTCGACCGCTGCGTCGCCAGCACCGTGAAACAGCTTGCCAGCCACGACGTCAACCTGAACTGGCACTGATTCCCGCGCCACTGGGCCGTCCGTAAGCCATACGCGCGCCACCAACGTGGAATGACTTTCCCCATCCCCTGCATACGCACTGAACACGCGCAGTCGCCTCTTGTTTCGCACCATAGCGGTGCGCCGTGGACCCTGTATTTTCAGGCCACTTGTCGCATCCACCACCACCGCCGTATCCCTGGCATGCAATCTGCTTTTGAGCACGCATGGCGTGCGCCGTTACCGGCTGCCGTGGGAACCACGGCCGGACCGGCGCGGCGAAACAAGCAACGACACCCAATAGCCGCCACGCATCGCTTTCCGTCAAAGGCAATACACACGGAAGCCGGTTCACGGAGCAGCTTTTCGAGGTGTACCAACGCAGGGATGCCACGCAATGAAGCACCTAGGAGACGAAACCGTTCCGGTACGGGTCGACGCCGCCGACAAGACTGGCGGCGTCGCACGCTACGTCGACGACGTCCATTGCACCGCGCTGCTGCATGCCGCGACCGTGCGCACACGCCTTCCCGGCGGTCGTCTGAGGGCCCTGCGCCAGCGCGCGGACTTCGAATGGACCGGCTTCGTGCTGATTACCGCCGGCGACATCCCTGGGGAGAATGCGGTAAAGATGATCGAGCGCGACCAACCGCTGCTGGTCGCCGACGCCTTCCGACACGCGGCCGAGCCCGTCGCACTGCTCGCCCACGCCGACCCGAAACGGCTGGCCGAGGGCCTCGCCGCCATCGAACTCGACGAGGATGCCGATGCGTCCCCGTTGTTCGACATCGATGAGGCACTGTCCGCCGACACCCAGATCGTGCCCGGCAATGTCTTCACCGAATACCGCCTGCACAAGGGCGACCTGGCCACCGGCACTGCCGCTGCATCCGTCGTCGTCGAGGGCACTTTCCATACCCCCGCTCAGGAACATCTCTACATAGAGCCGCAGGGCATGCTCGCGCAGCAGTTGCCTGACGGACGCCTGCGCGTGGCCGGCTCCATGCAATGTCCGTACTACGTGCTCGACGCTCTGGTCCTCGCCACCGGACTGCCCTCCGAACGCATCCAGGTCGTGCAGACCACCACGGGCGGCGGCTTTGGCGGCAAGGAGGACTATCCCTCGATGATCGCCTGCCACGCGGCGTTGCTCGCACTCAAGGCCGGCGGACGACCCGTCAAACTGATCTACGAGCGCGGCGAGGACATGCGTGCCACGCCCAAGCGCCATCCGTCGCGCACCAATATCCGCCTCGGAGCCGATGCCGAGGGTCGCCTGACGCTGATCGACATCGATTTCGCACTCGACGGCGGCGCCTACACGACGCTCAGCCCCGTGGTCCTGTCGCGCGGCGTGATCCACGCACCCGGCCCCTATCGCTGCGACAACATCAGCGTGCTCGGCCGCGCGGTCGCCACCAATCACCCGCCATTCGGCGCCTTCCGCGGCTTCGGCGCGCCGCAGAGCATCTTCGCCATGGAAGCGGCCATGGACCGCCTCGCCGACGCCCTGGGCATGGACCCGGCAGAACTGCGCCGGCGCAACCTGCTGCAGAGCGGCGATTCGTTCCCCACCGGCAATCCCGTGGGCGAAGACGCCGCCATGCACGCCGTGCTGGAACAGGCGCTGGCAGAAAGCGGCTACGGCGCCCGCCGCGCGGCGCACGACGCCTGGAACCGGGCCGGGCACGGCACCCGCCGCGGCATCGGCATCGCCACCTTCGCCCACGGTTCCGGCTTCACCGGCAACGGCGAACTCAATCTGCGTTCGCGCGCCGGCCTGCGCGCGTCCTCCGACGGACGCATCGAAGTGCTCGCCTCGACCACCGAGATCGGCCAGGGCATGACCACCACCTTCGCGCAGATCGCCGCGGCAGCGCTGAAACTGCCGCTCGACCGCGTCAACGTAGCCCCGACCGACACCACCCAAGTGCCCAATTCCGGCCCCACCGTCGCCTCGCGCACCTGCATGGTGGTCGGGCGCATCGTGCAGGACGCCGCCGCACAGCTCATCGACCGTCTGCAGCGCGACGCCGCGCTGTCACCGAACTACACGCCGGAGGATTTCGCGGCCGCCTGCCGCCGTCATCACGAAGACTACGGCCCGCTGGTCGAAATCGCCCAGTACAAGGCGCCACCCGGCGAGGCCTGGGACGACAAGAGCTTCAGCGGACCGGCCTATGCCGCCTATGCCTGGGCCGCCTACGTCGCCGAGGTCGAAATCGATCTCGCCACGCTGGAGACGCGGGTGACCGATTTCGTCGCGGTACAGGAGATCGGCCGCGCCATCCACCCCGTCATCGCAAAGGGGCAGATCGAGGGTGGCGTCGCGCAGGGCATCGGATACGCGCTGTACGAAGACGTCGTGTGGGGCGCCGACGGGCTCATGAGCAACGACCGCCTCACCAACTACATCGTCCCGACCAGCGCCGACCTGCCGCCGATCCGCGTCTACTTCCAGGAGACCGCCGCCGACGCGCCGGGTCCGCAAGGCGCCAAGGGTCTGGGCGAACTGCCCATGGACGGCCCCGCCCCGGCCATCGCCAACGCCGTGCGCCATGCCTTGGGCGTCGACGTCGACCGACTGCCGATGTTCCCCGAGCGTCTGCTCGAACAACTCACCACACAAGAAAAGGACGTTGCATGAAACACCTGCTGCGCACTGCGCTCTTTCTGCTGCTTGCCGCCCCGGCCGCCGTCTTCGCCGCCATCCCGGTCAAGGTCATGGTACTGACCGCCTTCCCGCCCGAACTGGCACCCTGGCTCAAGCACATGGAGCATCCCACCCAGATCATGGTGGCCGGTGCGTACTCGCCCGTATGGTGCGAAAAATCCGGCGTCTGCGTCACGGAAACCGGCGAGGCCCAGGTCAATTCCACGGCCAGCGTCGCCGCCATTCTCGCCAGTCCCAAACTCGAGCTTGCGCACGCCGTGTTCCTGCGCGCCGGCATCGCCGGCGGCCCGCCCTGGGGCGACGATACGCTCGGCGGCGCCTACTGGGCCGACTGGGTCGTGTCCTGGGATCTTGGTCATCATCTGACGGCGCTGTCGCACGGCGCGGCCGAACCGCTGTTCCTGCCGCTGGGCGACGATCAGCCGCCGCTCGGCACGCACGCCTTCCATCTCAACCCGGCGCTGGTCAAGCTCGCCTACGGCGTAACCAAAGACACCAAGCTGACCGACGACGAGAACGCGCGTAACGACCGCAAACTCTACCCGACCCAGGCCAACCGCACCCCCAACGTCGCCATCGGCGCCACCATCACCGGCGACGACTTCTGGTCCGGCGTAAAACTCTCTCGCATCGCCCAGCGCATCGTCAGCCACTACACCCACGGCGAAGCCCACTACGCCACCACCGCCATGGAAGACACCGGCGATGCCGGCGCACTGGCCCGCCGCGGCCTGCTCTCGCACTACCTGAGCCTGCGCACCATCAGTGACTTCGACCAGCCTCCGGCCGGCCAGACCGCTGCGGCCATGCTGCTCTCGCACAACTATCCGGGCGGCCACATCGCCTTCGAAAATGCCTACCGCGTCGGCGAAGCCTTCGTAAGCTACGCACTCGCACATCCCAAGACCATCGCCAAAACCATTGCGGCGGATTCCGTGCCGGCGACGCACTACCCGCTCACCGCCGCCGAAGCGATGGGACAGTAGGGCCGTGACGATCCGGCTCACGGTCAACGGTGAACCGCGCGTCAGCGAAGCCGCGCCCGAAACCCGGCTGCTCGACTACCTGCGCGAGGAGCTGCGCCTGACCGGCGCCAAGGAGGGCTGCGGCGAAGGCGAATGCGGCGCCTGCGCCGTGCTGCTGGACGGGCAGCTGGTCAACAGCTGCCTGATCCCGCTCGGCCAGCTCGAAGGCGCCGAAGTCACCAGCATCGAGGGCCTGCCGGCCGACTCGCCGCTCGCCCGCGCCTTCGGCCGGGCGGGCGGCACGCAGTGCGGCATCTGCACGCCGGGCATGCTGCTGGCCGCCACCGCCCTGCTCGCCGAGCATCCTCGGCCCAGCCTGGAGCAGATCCGCGCGGGCCTGGACGGCAACCTGTGCCGCTGCACCGGCTACACGCGCATCTATGCCGCCGTCGCCGAAGCCGCCGAGGAGATGGGCTGAGATGTGGCAGAAACCGACCTCTCTTGCCGCAGCCCTCGCGCTGCTCGCCGAAGCGACATCGCGCCCCTGCGTCATCGCCGGCGGCACCGACCTGATGGTCGAGCGCCAGCTCGGCAACGCAGCTGCACCCGACGCCTGGCTAGACCTGAGCGCCATTCCCGAGTTACAGGGCATCGATGCCGGCGCGGACACGCTGCGCATCGGCGCCGCCACGCCGCTGCGCGCCGTCGCCGGGCATTCCGGCGTTCAAGCGCGCTGGCCCATGCTCACCGCCTCGGCGGCGCTGACCGGCGCCACGCCGATCCAGAACCGCGCCACCCTGGGCGGCAACCTCGTCAACGCCTCCCCCGCCGCCGACAACCCGCCCGCATTGCTCGCCTATGGCGCCGAACTCGAACTCGCCAGCGCCCGCGGTACGCGCCGCCTGCCCGTCGCCGAGTTCTATACCGGCTACCGCCGGACCGTGCTCGGCGCCGACGAACTGGTTACCGCCGTGTACCTGCCCGCGCCGGACGAGAAAGCCCGCCAGTACTACCGCAAGGTCGGCACGCGCCAGGCTCAGGCCATCGCCAAACTCAGCCTTGCCGCGCTGTACGAACTCGACGCCGCGGGCAACATCGCCGTCGTACGCTTCGGCATGGCCAGCGTTGCCCCCACCCCCACCGTCCTGCCGCAGCTCGCCAGCTGGCTGCTCGGCCAAAGTCCGTCCGCCGTCGATCCGGCCGCGCTGCGCAAGCAGATCTCCCGCGACATCGCGCCCATCGACGACATCCGTTCCACCGGAACCTACCGTCTGCAAACCGCTGCCCGGCTAATCGAGGAATCGCTCGCCGGCATCGCCAACACGTGAGGAATGACCATGCAAGCCGCCACCCTGGAAAAAGACTACGTCGATGTCCCGCTGGTCGACGCTACGCCCGAAAACACCGCGCCCTACGGCCTGATGATCGGCGATCAGGTGCACAAGCCCGGTCTGAGCATCCCCTTCTACAAGGGCAGCGTCGAGGAAGGCGAAAATCTCGATTTCGTCTACAACGAACACGCCGTGGTGCGCACCGCTCGCATCTCCCGCCGCAGCCCCGAGATCACCTGGCTGGAGCGCCACGTACGCATGACTCAGCTCTTCGTCGGTCTCGGCAGTGTCCCTTTCGCCATGGTGCTGGGCAAGCCGAACCTGGAATCCGGCGCCAAAGTGCCGGAGCTGGAAGAAGTGATGGCCTTCCGCATCCCGCCGGGCCACGGCATCATGATCCATCGCGGCACCTGGCACGACTTCCCCATGGCCTTTGAGGGCCAGCCCGTCACCGTGCTGACCATGAACTCCGAGGAAGTGGTCAAGGCGCTGGCCGAGGCCAAGGAACCCGCCGACATGGACACCGGCGACGTGTACAAGATCGACATCGCCAAGCACACCGGCAAGACGCTGCGCGTGCCGTTCTGACAAAACATCGGCAAAGCAATCATGCAAAGCCGGCTGTGGATTTAGGGATGCGTAAATACCAGCTAAATGAAGCGCTATCACTTCTCGTCAATCAAGCCACTTACGAAAGATGGCTGCATAGAAAAGCCATGGCTCACGTCAAACGTGATCGTGCACGAGGCAACGTTGACGCGACCAATCAAGAATACAAACTCGCAATCCATCGGGCGGTTTGTGAATCGGACGGGAAAGACGCCTATACGAACGAGAACCTCGATTGGTCTCTGCTGAGTCAATACGACAACGAACAGTCCCAAGAGCATGGCCGGCGCTACAAAAAGAAATTTGCCCTTCTGCCATCCGTTGATCATGTAGGTGACGGTACAGGTGCCGCAGACTTCAAAATTTGCGCTTGGAGAACAAACGATGCAAAGAACGATATGAGCCTCGACGAGTTTATTGAGCTATGCAGAAAAGTAGTCGCACACAACAGCTGACAGGTTAGGTATGCGCGTCATCGCCCACCGTTTCCCGACCTCCGGCCCTAGCGACGTCTCCGGCCTCGCCGGTCTGCTCGACGCCGGCGAGCTGCGCGCGCAGGACATTCTCGCCGTCATCGGCAAGACCGAGGGCAACGGCGGCGTCAACGACTTCACCCGCGAACTCGCCATGCGCGCGCTGGGCGACCTGCTCACGCCGCAGCTCGGCTGCGCGCCGGAGGACATCGAGGACCGCGTGGTGCTGTCCTTTTCCGGCGGCACGGAAGGCGTCGTCAGCCCACACCTGCTCGTACTCGCGCGCACCGGCGAAGCGCTCGCCGCGCCGGGGGAGAAGAAGCGCCTGGCCGTCGCCACCGGCTACACGCGCGCTTTCGAACCGTGGGAAGTCGGCTACCGGCCGATGATCGAGGAAACCGCACGCGTGGTACGCGAGCTGATGCAGCAGCTCGGGATCGACGATCCCGCCGACGTGCATCTGGTGCAGATCAAGGGCGCGATTCCGACGGTCGACGAGGAGCAGCGGACCGAGGCCGAAGCCGAGGGACGGCCACTGCGCTGCGATATGGTCGGTTCGCGCGCCGCTTCAGCATTGGGCGTGGCGCTGGCCCTCGACGAAGCGCCGGCCGATCGCATCGGCGACCGCGCCGTGTGCCACGACTGGTCGCTGTACTCCACCCGCGCCAGCGTCTCCGCCAAGCCGGGGCTGCCGCGCTCTGAGATCACCTTGTTCGCCAACTCCGCCTGGTGGGAGGGCGACCTGATCATCGAACACGGCGTGATGCGGGACATCATCGACCTCGACGCCATCCGCGGCGTGCTTGCCCGCCTCGGCCTGGAGGCGCCGGGCCAGCTCGCCCCCGAGCAGACCGAACGCCTGGTCGGCATCTTCGCCAAGTCCGACGCCGACCCGCGCAACGCGATCCGCGGCCGGCGCCACACCATGTGGACCGACGCCGACATCTCCGACATGCGCTATTCGCGCTGCGTGGTCTCCGCGCTGCTCGCCGGCCTCACCGGCGAGACGGCCGTATACGTTTCCACCCGCGCCGAACATCACGGCCCGCTGGGCGGCGGCCCGGTCGCCATCATCGCGCGCGTGCCATGACCGCCGCCGCCCGCCAACTCGGCTACGCACCGCCCGCCGCCGAAGCGCTGGTCACGCGCGTACGCGGCTCCGCGCCCGCCGCTGCCGGCGACAGCATGCGGCTGCTGCGCGACGGCCGCTTCGACGGCACGGTCGGCGGCGGGCGCATGGAACACGCACTGCGCGCCGCACTGCGCGAGTGCGCGACCGATAGCGCACCGCGCGATTTCGATTTCACGCTCGGCGCCGGCAGCGACCAGTGCTGCGGCGGGCGCGCCGATGCCTGCGTCGTGCCCGTACCGCCGCTGCTCGGCACGCTGTACGCGCCCGGCGCCGCGCGCATCTACGCCGCCGACAGCCGGACGCTGCAGCTCGCCGGAGGCATCACTGCCGAGGGGCGTTGGCTTGGTGAACCGGCTGCGCGTGCCGAACTGGAAAATGCCACGGTTCCGGGCTACAGCGCCGACGCGCGCTGGTTCGCTCTACCGGCGACACGCCGCACCCCGCTGTGGCTGTTCGGCGCCGGACACGTCGCTCGCGCCGTCGCGCGGCTGGCGAGCGAACTCGACTACGCCGTCGAAGTCTTCGACGACCGCCCGGAGTGGGCCGACCCTTCGGCCTTCCCGCCCTCCGCGCACTTGCGCGGCGGCGCCGAACCCGCCGCGCTGCCGCAGCCGCCGCGCGGCGCCGTGGTGCTGATCATGACCCACAGCCATACGCTGGACTACGAACTGCTTGAACACTTCGCCGCCCGGCCGCTCGCCTACCTCGGCGTCATCGGCAGCCAATCCAAGGCTGCACGCTTTCGTCACGCCCTGGAACGCAGCGGCCGCAGCGCTCCGCATCTACACCTTCCCATCGGTCTGCCCGGCCTGGGCAAACGCCCCGCCGAGATTGCCGTCAGCGTGCTGGCCGAGCTGCTGGCCCTGCGCCAGCGGACCCGATCCGGACAACCATCGTCCGCGGCCGCCGTTGCGCCGCGCGACGTCTGCGAGGAGTGAACGCACCCCATGAACGACCAAGACCTGGAAACCTACATTCAGCTCGCTGCCGCCCAGCAGGGACTGGATATCGACCCCGCCTGGCGCGAATCGGTCATCGCCTACTACCGTCTCAGCGCACGCATGGCTGCAGTGCTTGAAGAGCACCCCCTGCCGCCGGTCGAGGAACCCGCACCGGTATTCTCGGCATGAGCGCGGTACCGCAGGGCGCCGCCAGGCTGGCTGCCGCCATCCGCGGCGGAGAACTCAGCGCCGTCGAGGCCATCAACCACACGCTGGCGCGCATCGAACGCCTCAATCCCGATCTCAACGCCTTCACCGAAATCACCGCAGAACGCGCCCAGGAAGAAGCCGCCGCGGTCGACCGCGCCATCGCCCACGGCGAGATCGTCGGACCACTGGCCGGCGTTCCCTACGCGGTCAAGAACCTGTTCGACATCGAAGGCGTCACCACCCTGGCCGGCTCCAGGATCAACCGCGACGACCCGCCCGCGGCAGCGGACGCCACGCTCATCGAACGTCTGAAGCACGCCGGTGCCGTGCTCTGCGGCGCGCTCAACATGGGCGAATACGCCTACGACTTCACCGGCGAGAACGCCCACGTCGGCCCCTCGCGCAACCCGCACGACCTCGCCCATATGAGCGGTGGTTCCAGCGGCGGCAGCGGCACCGCGGTCGGCGCCGGCATGTTGCCGCTCGCCCTGGGCTCGGACACCAACGGCTCGATCCGCGTGCCGGCCTCGCTGTGCGGCATCTTCGGACTCAAACCCACCTTCGGCCGGCTTTCTCGCGCCGGCAGCTTCGCCTTCTGCCCCAGTCTGGACCACGTCGGCCCGCTGGCACGCAACGTCGCCGATCTGGCCGCCGCCTACGACGCCATACAGGGACCGGACACCCGCGACCCAGTGTGTCAGACGCGCCTGCCGGAGCCGGTTTCCGAGCTGCTCGATCGCGGAGCCCATGGGCTGCGTATCGCCGTCGCCGGAGGCTACTTCCGCCAGCAGGGCACACAGCAGGCCTTCGAAGCGGTCGAACGCGTCGCCCGCGCCCTCGGCGTGCAAAACGAGGCCGAGCTGCCCGAGGCGGGCCGCGCCCGCGCGGCCGCCTATCTCATCACCAATGCCGAGAGCAGCAACCTGCACCTCGAGCGGCTGCGCGAGCGCGCCGCGGACTACGATCCCGACGTGCGCGATCGCATGCTGGCAGGCGCCCTGCTGCCGGCCACATGGAATCTGCAGGCCCAGCGCTTCCGCCGCTGGTACCAGAGCGAGGTGATGCGCGTGTTCCGGCGCCACGACCTGCTCATCGCCCCGGCCACGCCCATGCCCGCCCCGCCGATCGGCCAGCGCAGCATGACGCTGGGCGGCCAGGAGATGCTGGTTCGCCCGCACCTCGGCCTCTACACCCAGCCGATCTCTTTCGTCGGTCTGCCGGTGGTGGTGGTGCCCGTACATACGCCGGGTAGCCTACCCATCGGCGTACAGCTGATCGCCGCCCCCTGGCGCGAGGACCTCGCCCTGCGCGTCGCCGCCCAGCTCGAAGCCGACGGGTTTGGCGCCCCGTCCGCAGAATTCGCTTGAAGGATCCCGTCCCGATGCCCGAAGTCAATCTCCCTGATGTGCTTGCCGAAGTCACCGCGGCCTTCCAGCGCTATGAAGCCGCGCTGGTGAATAACGACGTCGCCGTACTCGACGAACTGTTCTGGAACAGCCCGCACACGTTACGCTACGGCGTGGCCGAAAACCTCTACGGCTACGAGGCCATCTCCGCCTTCCGCGCCGCGCGGCCCTCGCAAGGCCTGCAGCGCGAACTGCTCAACACCACCATCACCTCCTACGGCCAGGACTTCGCCACGGCCAACACCGAGTTCCGCCGCGGCACGGTGCACGGGCGCCAGAGCCAGACCTGGGCGCGCACGCCCGAGGGCTGGCGCGTGGTCGCCGCGCACGTCAGCCTGATGCCCGCGCAGGACTGAGTCCGGGTGACCACCGCCGTGCTGCTGGCCGGAGGCCGCTCGCGGCGCTCCGGCCGCCGCCACAAGGCCTGCCGACGCCTGCCCGGCGAGCGGCGCAGCTGGCTGGACCGCCAAATCGACGTGCTGCGTGCGGCCGGCGCGGATCGCATTGTGCTGGTACTCGGCCACCGGCCGCGCCGCGTGTTCGCCTGCCTGCACCGGCGCATCACTGCCGTGCGCAATCCGCACCCTGCGCACGGCTCCTTTTCATCGCTGCTATACGGTCTGAGCGCGGCGCGCGGCGATGTGCTGGTAGTGCCTGTGGATACTCCGCTACCGCCCGCTGTAGAGTTACGGCGTATGCTGCGGACACGGCATGGCTCCGATGCGGTGGTCCCGATGGGACATGACGGCCGTGGTGGGCATCCGGTGTTGTTGTCGCAGCGTTTCGCGCGGAATCTGACGCAACTCGACCCAAGGAACCCCGAGGCCCGCCTCGACGTCCAGCTGCGAAATCTGGCGCCGGAACGTCGTCGGCACTTGCGCCTCGCAGTACGCAGCACCCGCCTCAACCTGAACACCGGACAGGCCTGGCGGCGCTACCTGCAGGCGGCTCAAGACAGATAGCGCGTCAGATCGACCGCATCGATCTGAGACTCGGGCAGGAAACGGCGGGCGTAGTCTAGATACACCCCGCTGCGCAGGAACAGCTCGAACACGTCGCGATCGACGTGCTTGTCCAGCACCATTTCGTGCAGGATATCGATGGCCACGCTGATGGGCTTGGCCTTCTTGTAGGGACGGTCGGCAGCGGTCAGCGCTTCGAACACGTCGGCCAGCACCATGATCCTCTCGGGCATGGACAGGTCCTCGGCGGTGAGCCGGCGCGGATAGCCACGTCCGTCCAGTGTCTCATGGTGGGTCGAGGCATAGCGCGGCACACGCGCGAGATCCTCCGGCAGAGGCAGGCTGTCCAACATGCGGATGGTGCTGATGATGTGCTCGTTGATCTTGAAACGGTCTTCAGCGGTCAGTGTTCCTCGCTGGATCTTCAGGTTATACAGCTCGCCCCTGTTGTACTCCAGCGGCGGGACTTCCATCCGGATGCCCAGATGGGGCGGGTAGCCCGCGCCGCGGGTCCGCTCCCGTGCCTGCCAGGGCTTGTCGGCAAGCAGTTTCTCGGTCACCGGCAGCGCCTGCGGCGGTTCGCTGAAACGCGCCGCCTCCACGGGCGACAGGCCAAGGCGGTCGTCGAAGTGCCGCTGCCAGGTGATGTCGGCGAGCCGTTCCAGCCGGGCGATGTCAGTCTTGCCCATATGCTCGCTGCCCTGGTTGCAGGCGGCGATGAAGGCGAACTGTTCCTGCAGCTCCGCCTGCTCTCTGTCCAGTTCGGCACGCAGGGCGGCTTCGTCCTGCGGTCGCTGCACGCGCCGCTCCCAGTAGCGGATCACCGCATCGCGCCACAGCACCTCGAAGCGCGTGCGGATCTCGTGAATGCGGTTGTAGATGGTTTCGAGCTTGCTGCCCTTGTCGACGATATGTTCGGGCGTGGTGATCTTGCCGCAGTCGTGCAGCCAAGCACCGATGCGGAACTCGCGCCACTCGGCCTCGCCGGCGAACTGAAACTGCTTGAAAGGCTCCTCACCGCTGGCATCGGCCTTGCGCACCAGCATCATCGCGAGTTCCGGCACGCGCGCGCAATGGGCGCCGGTGTAATGTGATTTCTCGTCAATGGCCTGCGCGATCAGCTGAATGAAGGCGTCCATCAACGCCTCCTGCTCCTTGGCGTGCCGCTCGATCGAGCGCGCCATGGCTATCTGCGTTACGGCCAGATCATCGATCTCGATGATGTTGCTCTCGACGCGTTTGAGTTCACCGTAGCGCTTGTCGCGGATTTTCTCTTCCTCGACCGCCAGCAGCCTGACCGGTCGCACGATGAATCCGGCAAGCCAGTAGGCGACGGGCAGCATCAGCAGCAGAATACCGGCCGTCGCCAGCAAGGCCCTCCGTATCTCCGAGTAGGCCTGCGCATAAACGGCGCTGACCGGCGTGACCACCGCAAAGTACTCCGGGCGATTACCCGCACCGCCGACATTGGTGAGGAAGACGAACTGGTCCCGGCCGTCGAGAGAGAGCCGCCGCATGCGGTTGAGCGCGCCGGGTTCGGACACCATATCGATCAACTGTTGGTAAGGCACGGTGGCGCGCGCGCCCTGCTTCGGCGCCCGCGTTTGCCGGTCAAGCCAGCGCGCATGCAATGCGGCACGCTGCAGCGGCGTGACATGCGCCAGAGCCTCGTCCATCAACTGCGCCACTCCCTTGAGAGAAGGCTGCACGGCGTAATGCAGGCCATCGTGGATCGACACTGTTCCAAAGTGCAACGGCGCATATACCCTGACGCCGCCGTAAAAGAATTCGCTCAGCGTATAGCGCAGTTGGGCCGCGGTATCGATGCCTGCATCGACCTCGCCCTTGCGCACCGCTTGGAACATATCGGCCACGCTGTTGACCTCAACCACATGCACCTGCGGAAACTGTTTGCGCAGAGTGTCGATAATCGACCAGCCGGCCGGAATGGCGACACGCTTGCCGAACAACTGCTTGATATCGTGTATGGGCCTTGCGTCGCGGCGCGTCAGCACACCGAACGGCGCATGCACGTAGGCCTTGGTCATCACCCCCAGCGGCGTGTTGTCGCCGGGACGCAATACCGACTGCAGAATGTCTATCTCGCCGGCGTGAAACTGGCGGAGGAATTCCGCCCAGCTCGGACTGTTGACAAAGCGGAACCTGAGGCCTGTCATGCCGCTTATCAGCGACAGCATGTCCACCGAGTAACCCTGCGGCTGTCCCGCCACGGAATAGTCGAACGGCGGCCAATTGGTAAGGCTGGAAACGGTAAGGACCGGATGCCGGGCGACGAGCGCCCGCTGGTTTGGCGTCAGCGGCAGCTGCTTGACCGCGGGAAGACGCGGCAGCGCGGACTGCACCGCGTTGCTCGCGATCAGTTCGCCATCGGGCTGATAGAGATAGACCCGGCTCTGCGGATCGTGCAACTGCCCGGCAAGCCGGACGGACAAGGACGCCAGCATCACGTCCGCCGCCAATACTGCACCGCTGTTCAGTCGGATCGAATAGGTCTGTCCGGGGCGCTGCAGGGACTGAAACAGATAGGGAGCGGTCTTATGCACCGCAGTCCGGGTCGCCTGCCGATACCAGGATCGGGAAGTCGCACGGAAAGCGCTGGCTTCGGTGCGCGTAGTACGCAGCCTGAAGTTCTTGTCGTAGTAGGCATAGCGGCGCACGCGTTTGCCGCCGACGTTGCCGATCGTCATCAACACCCAGCGGTCTTGCGGCCCGGCCTGCAGACGATGTCGGACCTCCTGCCCGCTGTCGAGATTGATCAAGTCATAGAGATCGCCGTTGGGAAAGCCGAAATAAACGGCATAGAACGTTGCGTGACCGAGCAAGGTCGACGCAAGCAGGGAAAGGGTCTTGCGTGACTCGCGAGGTTTGCCGTTCGCATCGAATTCGGCGGCCAGCAGACGCATGATCGATATCGCGTCGCGGTCCGTCGCTGCGAGATAATCGCCGGTGCGGGCAGCCGTCTGGCGATAATCGGACAACGCCGATCCACCAGCCAGGCGGGTACTGAAGTGGTACTGCAGGGCAATAGCGACCGCAGCGGTCAAGACGGTCACGATGAGAAACATTCCGACCACGGTCACGCGGAAGGAAAGGCGCCATCCACCACCAGGGAAAGACTGTCCGGCCATATTCCCGCTCCAGGAAGATTCGCAATGGCCGGCGGCATTGACCCCAGGCCAGAAACTCAGGCAGCCCGACTGGTCCGGTTTATTCTTCGGAGACCACTCACAAACCCACTTTTTATGAGACTATATCAAGGGCCCCGTACGCGCCAGCGATTCAGCAAATCCATAGGCCGATCACCATGGGCGGAACCATACGCGATTCGTCCACCTGGGCGGTAACTTGTCCGCGCCTCCGGGGCGCCACATAATCGGAAACATCTTCGTTGATAGCACAAGGGCACCGCAGACTCATGAGCCTGTCTCTACCACGTGCACGCATCACCATTATCGCCCTCGCGGGTTTGGTCCTGATCACCTTCGCCTTCTGGTGGTTCATATTGCGCGCCATCGCGGTACCGGTAGCACTCACCAACTCCGGGCGGCTTCCGATGCAGGTGCACGGCCCCGGCACGCTGCAGGCACGCATCGCCACCACCGTTGCCGCCCGCGTCAGCGGTCGCATCTACCAGGGCAACGTCGCCGACGGCGTCTGGCTGATCGTGCAGCGCCGGGTCGGCGACCGCGAACGCCAGTTCACGATCATTGGCTACGACGTGTTCGACGGCCTCGGCGGACCACGCCGGCTGGTCGCCGGAAGGCCGATCGAGCGCGGCCACTATCAGGCCGTCGCCGACGTCAAGCTCGGTCTGAAGCCTGGCCAGAAACTCCAACTCGGGCGCCATGAATACACCATCGTCGGACTGATAAAAGGCGGCGTCGACTCATCCGGCAGCCCGCTGCTCTATCTCTCCCTGCCAGACGCCCAGGAAGTGTTCTACAACCTCGACAACGAGGCTCTGCTGCTCAGCCGCGCGGCGACGCTCAAACGTCTGCAGGCAGCCGGCGTGGTCGCTTCATTCGCGCAAGTACTTCGCGAGATCGGCTATGCCGGCGCGATGCCCTATTCGGAGTAAGGCCGCAAATGACAGGCTTTAACGGCGACAAAGAACGCCTGGAACTGGCTCTGGAGGCCGGGGGGCTGGACTTGTGGGAGAACGATCTGGTCAGCGGACAAATCACCCACAAGGTCGAAAAGATCTTCCGCGAACTCGGCTACGACGAAGACGAGTCGGTCCGCTACGTCGACGACATATTCACCATCGTCCATCCCGACGATGTTCCGGTGCTCAAGAACGAAGTCGAAAAACACCTGAACGGCGATACCGAACAATACCGCTGCGAGTTCAGAATCCGGGCCAAGAACGGTCAATGGCTTTGGTATGCCAACTACGGCAAGATCATGGACCGCGACGACGCACACCCGGGGCGCCGCTTTATCGGCGTTACCTTCAATATCGACGATAGAAAGCGCCGGGAAACCGAACTCGAACTAATCAATCGCAAGCTGGCCGAACAGAATTCGCGCCTGGAAGACATGAACGCCATACTGCAGTCACTGGCGTCCAGCGACCCTCTGACCGGCATCGCCAACCGGCGCAGGCTGCTGGAAATGGGCGAACACGAGTTCAAGCGAGGCCGACGGTTCGACCACGAGATATCCCTCCTGATCCTCGACATCGATCATTTCAAACAGGTCAACGACACCTGGGGACACATGGCGGGCGACCGGGTGATTTGTGCAATCACCGATGCCTGCACCACACACGTGCGCCGCGACATCGATGTGGTCGGCCGCATCGGCGGCGAAGAATTTGCCGTCGTCCTGCCGGAAACCGGCTACACAAGCGCGCTGGAACTTGCCGAGCGTCTGCGCAATGCAGTCGCCGAACTGAGCATCAGCGTGGAAGAAACCGTAATCAGCCCCACCGTCAGCATTGGCGTCGCAAGCTCTTCACAGAGCTGTGAGACATTCAGGGATCTTCTCATTCAGGCCGACAAGGCACTCTATGCAGCCAAGGCCTCCGGGAAGAACTGCGTGTACGGACAGAGCGCATTCCAGCCTCCCCGATGAAGCACCTTGGGGCTATCATTGAGCCCCTGTGCGGTGCGCTGGCGCCGCACGTCCCATCACGTCGGAAACAAGGAATGTTTCATGCTGGAACACATTCGGGCAAGCCTTGAAGAAGCCCGCACGGCCCTGGACGCACTGCTGGAAAACGACGCTGCGCTGAACGCTATCGAAACAGCGGCCACAACGCTTGCGAACGCCTTCGAGACGGGCGGCAAGGCCTACTCCTGCGGCAACGGCGGCTCGATGTGCGACGCGACTCATTTCGCCGAGGAACTGACCGGCCGCTATCGCCGAAACCGGCCCGGCATCGCCGCAGTCGCCATGAACGACCCGGGACACCTCACCTGTGTCGCCAACGATTTCGGCTACGACTACGTCTTCTCGCGCTATCTCGAAAGCCACGGCCGGCCCGGCGACGCCCTGATCGCGCTCAGCACCAGCGGCACCAGTTCCAATGTCGTAAAAGCCGTGGAAACCGCCAAACGGCTCGGCGTCGTCTCCATCGTGCTGACCGGCCGCCCCGGTTCAAAACTCGCCGAGATGGCCGACATCTGCATCTGCACCCCGGCCGGCGAGTTCGCGGATCGGATGCAGGAACTGCATATCAAGGTCCTGCACATCCTGATCGAGCTGGTGGAAAGGCGGCTCCATCCCGAGAACTACTGACGCTGCACCAGCCTCTCAAGCTCTGCGCTTCGACGGCATCGGCGCAACGAAACCGGCCAATAGAAGCAGTAACCCCACGCCGACGAAGGACACGATCCGCTCGACCGTGTTGCTGCCGGACAGATCGACCAGGAACAGCTTGATCACCACCACGCCAAGCAGCGCGGCGGCGACCAGCCAGAGGCTGCGCAGATGCCGTCTGCTGGCGAACAGAATAAGCACGGAACCCAGCACGGCCCATACAATGGAATACGTGGTCTGCGCCAGCGATGAATCCAACATGCCGCCATAGTAAAGGCCGGCATAAGCGTGCAACACGCGGGCGACGAAGCCGTTCAACCAGACGAAACCGACCGTTCCGAGCCACCACGAGGCGTCGCGCTGCAGCCTGCCGGGAAGCATCGATCCGCACCTACGCCAATAGGCAATCAAGGCATAGAACGCCCCGCCGGTCACCAGATCCGGACCGTTGAGCACGGGCACGAACCCCCAGCCCAGCGGGTCCGCCCAGCTCGTCGATAGCGCATCGCTCAGCAGCGGACCGTTGATCAACACGATCCAGAGCAGCAGATAGGCGCTCAGGCCGAGCGCCGCCACGCCGCGGTAAGCCGTCCCGTGATCGCCCTGCAGCGTCAGCGGCCAGTGCTGCGCGTATACGATCCACACCAGAACCCCGGCCGGCACCAGCCCCCAGACCAAAGCCGACCAGGCGCCCGGCACTGCATAGGAAGAGACCAGGCCCTGCCAGGGAATCAACAGCGCCCCGAACCGGGGCTCCACGCCGAACAGGCCCAGATGGACCCAGCACGCGATCTGGGCCGCTGCCACCAGCGTCAGCAGCCAGACGCCGCCCACGTGCACGGCCTCGCGTTGCGCCACCTCTTCGCCACGGCGCTCATGCCAGGCCAGAGCCCCATACAGCAGCACGAACGCCAGCGGCCAGGCCAGCCAGCCCAGATCGTCCGCCGGACAAGCGAACGGCATACAGGCCAGCCAGAAAATCCACATGCTCGACACGAGCGCAAAGGGCACGAACGCGAGCGCCGTCCAGTCGCGTACTTTCAGTCGCAAGGCATTGGCCGCCAGCAGCGATGCGCCGACGAACAGCAGCCACGCGCCGGTCGGCTGCGTCAGCGCCGGCCACCGCGCGAGATCGTACAGACCACTGCCGAACCACCAGATCATCCCCCAGATCAGCAGAGGCATGCCCTCGAACTTCCTCCGCAACAGATAGGCGCTGGCGAGCCCGGCCAAACCGATCATGCCGGTAGTAAGGAATCGGGCATTGAACAGCGGCGTCGTACCAATCATCAGGGACATCGGATCAAGAACGAAGACCATACCGGCGCCAAACTGCAGCAACAGACCGAACCACTGCGGCAGTTGCCTGCCCTGGCGCACGCCGATCCAGAGCATTGCCACGCCCTCCAGCGCCCAGGTCGTACTGGTCCACTGCGTGTCGAACGCGAACGGCACAGCCAGCGACACGAATCCGATCCCGAGGGCGAGAAACGCATCGGACAGCACTTTCAGCTCCTCCCCGCGGCGCTTGCGCAACAGCACGTAACTCAGCAGATACAGACAGCCGAGCCCGAACGCGCTGTAAGCCAACCCGTATTCGAAACTACGCACCAACGAAGCCTGCAGCCCAAACCCCACCAGCGGCGGTCCGAACACCAGGGTCGATTGCACGTAATCCCGGTGGGCCTGGGCGCGGTGATGCGCAAACAACACCGCCGTGGCCAGAAAAATCAGGAAAAAGCCGACCAGAAATGGTTCGGTCGTGGCGAACAGAGCCGGCTCGTAGCGCAGCACGCCCCATGCCGTACCGATGACGAAGGTGAACACGAAACCCAGCAGGTTCAGCTCGCGCCACGCCTTGCGCCAGGCCACGAACAGGATGCCCAGGTCGAGCAGCAGATAGTAGGTGAACAGCTCCGTATGCCGGCCGCTGTCGGTTCCCGCCAGCACCGGCGCCAGGAAACCGCCCACGATACCCAGCGCGGCCAGGCTCCTCGCGTCCTGCAGCACCGCAAGCACCGCCGCACCCGCGACCACCGCGAGCATCAACACGAAGGTCGGAGTTGCCGGCAACAGCCCGTACAGACGAAACGCCGCGTACAGGGTCAGATACACGACTCCGATACCGCCGCCTTGCAGCACCAGCGCATAGCCGGTGTGGCGCCGGCGAAGCAGCCAGCCCACGCCCAGCAGCACGAGGCCGCCCACCCCGACCAGAACCAGCCGCACCTCGATCGGAAACAGATTGCGGTCCGCCGCGTACTTGAGCAGAAACGTGAGGCCGAAGAACAGCACGACAACGCCGATCTTGGCCACCACGTTGCCTTCGGTGAGAAACCGGTACGCGGCTCCGGCGCTGCGCCCCCAACCATCGGCAACCGGTCCGGATCGAAGTCCAGTACCATGCGCAACCGAACCGGTTCCCCACTGCTTGTACCCCAGCGGCATGTCCTCCGCCGCGGCCGCCACCTCTTCCTCTACCGGACGTGCGGCCGGCGCCGCTTCCACGCAGGGTTCCTCAATGGTCCAGGACTCGGCCTCGACCCGCAGCTTCTCCCGTGCCGCCGCAATGATCGCCTCCGATTCGGCATCTTCGGATTCGACTACACCGGTCGACTTCTGCGCCGCGGCTTCACCCTTCCGCAGACGCAGCGTCGCGAGTTCCGAGCGCAGGCGCTCCTGATCCTCGACCAGAGCATTGATCTGATCGCCCATGCGCAGCATCCGCCCGCCCAGGAAACCCAGCACGCCCCCCAGCAAAGCGCCCGGCGGGCCGGCCGCAATACTCCCCACCCCAAGGCCGAGCAATACAAGAATCCATATCATTTCTGGAATTTCCCCGCCTTCCGGCCGCGATGGGTACGCAACCAGTAACTCTTATATTTATTGAGGTTAACGTCCACACTGTACACCTCAGAGTCAACAACGCTAAGCCCCCATGCGCCGAATCCGAACGGCAAGGCCAGCGCAATGCGGTGCAAGGCGGTGCACGCCTTAGCTATACGCACGATTTCGATGCCGACCGGCAGCTCGCGAACGGATCAGACACAAAAACAAACGCTTTTATTTCAAGCAATTAAAAACGTGGCAACAGTTCCGGAAATGGCTCGCAATATGCTTGTTCCCTCCATCGGCCCACGAATGGAGAATCGCATGAGCTATCTAACCCGCGAAGCCGCACATCTGGACGATGAACTGGGTGCGGAGTTCGAACACGCCCCCGTTCCGCCGGACAAACGCCGCAGCACGCTATCCGTCGCACTGATCTGGGCGGGCTTTCCTATGGGGCTGTCCACTTTCGTATCCGGCTCGCTGCTGGCGCAGCTGATCGGCGTGGTACCGGCACTCGAGGCAACGCTGCTGGGCAATCTAGCGCTGCTGCTCTACGTCGGCCTGATCGGCGGGCTCGCCTCCCGTTCCGGCGAGAGCTTCGCGCTGCAGGCGCGTCATGTATTCGGCAGTCAGGGCTATCGCATCGCCTCCGCCTTCCTCTCCACCATCGTCATCGGCTGGTTCGCGGTCAACGCCGGCATAGGCGCCGAATTACTCAAGAGCAACTATGGCCTTTCC
This sequence comes from Acidihalobacter sp., assembly GCF_037381185.1. Lineage (NCBI taxonomy): Bacteria > Pseudomonadati > Pseudomonadota > Gammaproteobacteria > Chromatiales > Ectothiorhodospiraceae > Acidihalobacter > Acidihalobacter sp. The sequence continues at coordinate 3,923 of NZ_JARRQY010000022.1, read as the reverse complement.
TACGGCTGGCTGGCGGTCATCCTCTCCGCCGCCTACGCCTTCATCGCCTTTCTCGGGGTGCGCGCGCTGCACTGGATCAGCCTGTTCTCCGTGAGCCTGTTCCTTGTCGTCGCCGGGATCACGCTGATCGACATTTCCACACACGGTTCTCTCGGTGCCGCGCTGAACTACCCCGGTGCGCATCCGCTGCACCACATGGCCTTCGGCACCGCCGTCGCACTGGTCATCGCCAAGTTCCTCGACAGCGGCACACAGACTGCCGACTTCAACCGCTGGGCGCCGAACACGCGCGGTTCCTGGCTGGCTACCGCCGCGGCCTTCCCGCTCGGCCTCGGGCTACCGATGGCGCTCGGCATCCTGGTCATGGGCGCATTGGAAGGCGGTGGCGCCTTCGCCCACGGCAACGTGGTCGGATTCCTGCTCGCCAACCACCAGGTCATGATCAGCGTGCTCGTCTTCGCCTTCATCGTAGTCAACTCCGGCTCTGTCTCCTCGCACTGCGTCTACAACGCCGCCACCGGCTGGTCGGGAGCGACGGGGCTGCCGATGCGGCTGATGGCGATCGTCATAGGAGCGGCGGCCCTGATCATCACCCTGTCCGGTTTCTGGCACCTGTACATCCCCTGGCTGATCTTCCTCGGCATCCTGGTGCCGCCGCTGGGCACCGTGATCCTCGCCGAAGCGCTCATCACGCGGCAACAGGGCGAAGATGAACTTCTGCCGGCCTGGCGCTGGAGCGCCTTCGCGGCCTGGGCGATCGGCGCACTGGCGGGCTATGCCAACTACCACCTGATGCCGGCGTTCCCGACACCCATCGCCGCGTTTCTCGCCACCCTGCTGGGCTATTTCGTGCTGCGCAGCGCACTCTTCGCCCCGCAGCGACTGGCACGCGGCATCGAACCGGATTGACGCCGCAGGCCCCGCAACGGTGCACAGACATGCGTCGGCAGGAACGCCGGCGCATGTGGATGAGCTATACTGGCGCCCCACACCCTTCAGGCCTTGCGAACACTCTGGAGAAATGTATGGATGGGCCCCGACGACTTACCCGCCTATCGACTGCTCACCGGCCCCGACGACTCGGTCTTCTGCCGGCGCGTCAGCCAGGCGCTGGCGCTCGGCTACCCCTCTACGGTTCGCCCGCAACCACTTTCGCAGCGAACGCGTGATCGTCGCCCAGGCCATCCTCTGGCCGGGCGCAGAAGACGCCGACGCCTGAACCGCGCACAGGAGAGGCGCATGCCCGTCACCCTGAAGATTACCGAGGAGCCCGATCTCGCTTGCCTGATGGATTACGTGCGCGCCTTTCACGCCACCGAGACCTTCGCGCTCGACGATGAAATGCGCAAGGCCGCCCTGCGTCCTCTGCTCGGCATCAACCCGCTCGGGCGCATCTGGCTGATCCACGCCGGCGCAACGCCGGTCGGCTACCTCGCACTGTGTTTCGGCTACACCATCGAGTTCGCGGGCCGTGATGCCTTCGTCGACGAACTCTTCATCGCGCCGGAACAGCGCGGCCGCGGCTACGGCAAGGCCGCCCTGCGCCTGATGCTGGCCGAAGCGGCGCGGCTCGGCGTACGCGCGGTGCATCTGGAAGTGGCGCGCGACAACCCACGCGCGCTCGGCCTGTATCGCGCCGCGGGATTCGCGGCGCGCGAGAAGTACACGCTCATGTCGGCGCGAACAGATACCGCCTGAACAACCCGGTCCGACATTTGCAAAATCGCGTGAAAACACAATAGTCTTCAAAACCATTGATCGTCGAATGGCGCCAGCAGTGGACGACATCCCCCCATCCGAACTCAAATCCATCCTGCATTCCAAGCGGGCAAACATCTACTACCTTCAACACTGTCGTGTACTCGTCAACGGTGGTCGTGTCGAATACGTCACCGACGCAGGCAAACGCTCGCTGTACTGGAACATCCCCATTGCCAACACCACCACGGTGCTGCTCGGCACCGGCACCTCGATCACTCAGGCCGCAATGCGCGAACTGGCCAAGGCCGGCGTACTGGTCGGCTTCTGCGGTGGCGGCGGCACGCCGCTGTTCAGTGCCAACGAAGTCGATGTGGAAGTGGCCTGGTTTTCACCGCAAAGCGAATATCGGCCAACCGAATACCTGCAGGCCTGGGTCCGTTTCTGGTTCGACGACGCACAACGGCTGCAGGCCGCCAAGCGTTTCCAGTTCAGCCGGCTCGCCCGCCTGCACACGCATTGGACGAGCAGCCGCGAACTGCGCGACGCGGGGTTCGCCGTCGATGCCCACGCGCTGGAACGCCTGATCGCCGATTCCACTGCCGCGATCGACGCTGCCACGGACACCGTCGACCTGCTCACAGAAGAAGCGCGCCTGACCAAACGCCTGTTCCGCCTCGCCGCTAAAGCAACCGACTACGGGAACTTCACCCGCGCCAAGCGCGGCAGCGGTGCCGATCCCGCCAACCGTTTCCTCGACCACGGCAACTACCTCGCCTACGGACTGGCCGCGACCGCCACCTGGGTGCTCGGTCTGCCGCACGGGCTGGCCGTATTACACGGCAAAACACGCCGCGGTGGGCTGGTGTTCGACGTGGCCGACCTGGTGAAGGATGCCGTCATCCTGCCGCAGGCGTTCATAGCCCCCGCACGCGGCGACAGCGAGCAGGATTTTCGTCAGGCCTGCATCGAAAGCCTCGCTCACACCGAGTCGCTCGATTTCATGATCGACACGCTCAAACGCATTAACCGTTCGCTGCCGCATAGGCAGCTCAGAAATGGCTGTCCGAGCACAAGGACTACGAGCCCGTGTTCGCTGCCGCATAGGCAGCTCAGAATACGTATGGTTCCTGTATCGAGATGAGGTCTACGTTCGCTGCCGCATAGGCAGCTCAGAAAAGGGCGGCGAACATCAACGCGACCGTCGACCGGTTCGCTGCCGCATAGGCAGCTCAGAAACATGAGAAGCCCTTTGACCGGGAAGGTGACTCGTTCGCTGCCGCATAGGCAGCTCAGAAATATCCGGGCGAACGCGGGCATCGAAGCAGAATGTTCGCTGCCGCATAGGCAGCTCAGAAATACTGGCTCTGAGACAGTTGGCACGCTGACTCGTTCGCTGCCGCATAGGCAGCTCAGAAATGATCGCGTGGAAATGTGGGCCGTTACCCGCAGTTCGCTGCCGCATAGGCAGCTCAGAAAGGCAGGAAGGAGTTACGCTGTAACGAAACACCGTTCGCTGCCGCATAGGCAGCTCAGAAACAAAATTCCAGCACACTCACGGTTCCAACCGAGTTCGCTGCCGCATAGGCAGCTCAGAAATACAAAGATTACAATCAGACTCAGCGGGTTAAGTTCGCTGCCGCATAGGCAGCTCAGAAATACAAATAAGGTGGTGTTCTGATGCCCATCACGTTCGCTGCCGCATAGGCAGCTCAGAAAAACACGAATTCAGCCCTGAGGGGGGTTCGACTGTTCGCTGCCGCATAGGCAGCTCAGAAATTTGACCCTAACGGGAGCGCCTCACAGGCCTTGTTCGCTGCCGCATAGGCAGCTCAGAAAGACAGGACGTTACGCACGTTGGGGTAGTTGATGTTCGCTGCCGCATAGGCAGCTCAGAAAGTGGCCCTATCTGGTGGGGGACGTTGCCCTTTGTTCGCTGCCGCATAGGCAGCTCAGAAACCTCGTAAGTACGGCTTGCAGGCCGGGACCAAGTTCGCTGCCGCATAGGCAGCTCAGAAAAGAGCCAGACGCCTTGAGCAAAAGAGCGCCTTGTTCGCTGCCGCATAGGCAGCTCAGAAATGGTACATGCCGGGCGAGGTGACGGTGTTGAACCGCCCCGGTTTTCGCGGAGGCTGTTGGGTTTAAGTTAAGCGGCAATGGGGATTGGCTGCCCGAGTTGCCGGTAGTAGTTTGCCTCAGCTTCTGCGGGCGGGATATAGCCCAGG
>NZ_JARRQY010000021.1:0-45613 GCF_037381185.1 Acidihalobacter sp. | reverse complement strand
GAGACGATCAACGGCCTGTACAAGGCCGAGGTGATCCATCGGCGTGGCCCCTGGAAATCAGTCGACGCCGTCGAGTGGGCCACCTTGGAATGGGTGGCCTGGTTCAACAACCAACGCCTGATGGAACCCCTGGGCTATATCCCGCCCGCAGAAGCTGAGGCAAACTACTATCGGCAACTCGGGCAGCCAATCCCCATTGCCGCTTAACTTAAACCCAACAGCCTCCGCGAAAACCGAGGCGGTTCACCTGGTGGGATGCACATCTTCACCGTACCTATCCCGAACAACTCAAATCCTTCAGTCGTGAGAGCAAGATGGGAAGGGGAGGGGGTTAAGTACCTTGAGGAGCCCGTGTATCACGGCAACCCGATTGGCAACGGCCGATCGCTTGTGACTATGGATTGGGGCTTAGATATCGTCGACCACATCCGAGCCGCATCCGGTCTTGAAACTGACATCATTCCCGTCGATGACTTGTCGATGGGCATTCCTGTGGGTTATGTCGAGGTGTTGGTGACGCGCAAGCCAAAGACTACCAAGGCATGAAAGCCATCTAGGATCGGCTACCCAGCCGCGTGACGTTTTGCAAAATGAAACCCCATAAACCGACCACACAAACCCCCGACATTCGAGGTTGCAAAAGCTGGGTAGCAAACGTCCCGTGGGGGCGACTATGGGGGCAATCGTGATTTTTAAAAGCGATAATTTCATAATTAATCAGTAAGTTGTGCATGTTTTTCGGTAGAGACCTCACTCCCGAAAGTGCATTCGGCACTTTCGAATAAGCCTATTTTTAGTGGCATAATTCAATTCCTTGCCGCGTGCTCGATCGTGGCAGGTACGGGATCGTTCCGATCAGCATGCTGTGTCCCGGGCGAGACGAAGAACAGCGACAAACGTCGGACAGGTCTTTGCACGGCTGCGGGCGCGCGGGTTCGCTCTGCGAGACTGCACGGCCTGATGCTTGCGGTGTTTGTCGCCGTCGCATGCTTTCATTCTTCAATTGTGCGGGCGGAAACCTTGAATCAGGCCTCGGCCAATTCCGGTACCGTACTGCGTCGCCAGCAGCAGCGGCAGCAGGCTCAGCAGCAACAACTGGTAAAACATCCCGACGTGCTGCAGCCACAAGCCCGTTCCGGGGCCGAAGTGCGCCTGCCCGAGAGGGAATCGCCCTGTTTCACCATCCACCGGGTGCGCTTGATCGGCGACAAGGCGTTTCCCTGGCTGTACGGCAGCCTGGCCGGACGCGATCACGACGATAGCCCGATCGGTAAATGTCTGGGCGTAAACGGCATCAAACTGCTGGAAAAGCGGGCGCAGAACGCGCTGATCGGTGCCGGCTACATCACCAGCCGGGTGATGATAGGGCCGCAGAATCTGTCCAAAGGCATCTTGCGGCTGACCGTCATCCCGGGGCGCATCTGGCGCGTGGAAATGCACTCGAGGCATGGCAGAGGGCACTGGTCGACGACGCTGCCCTCGCGCTCGGGCGATCTTCTCAACGTCCACGACCTTGATCAGGCGCTGGAGAATTTCAGGCGTTCGCCCACTTCCACGGCCGACATCAAGATAGCGCCCGCGCCCCGGGGATCGCCACCGGGATATTCCAACGTCGTGATCGACTACGCTCAGAGTTTCCCCTTCCGTCTGACGCTGACCGCCGACGGCGCCGAAACCGGCCGCTACCAGGGCGGTATCACACTGTCCTACGACAATCCGCTGACCCTCAACGATCTGTTCTATGTCAGCTATAACCAGAACGTGTCGTTTCTGGATCCGGGCGACCACGGCAACAAAGGCGACACCGTCTACTACTCCGTCCCCTTCGGTTACTGGGCGCTGACCATGGACTACAGCCACTACAGCTACCATCAAAGCGTGGCGGGCTACACCCAGAATTACATCTACAGCGGCACCAGCCACACCTACAACGTCAAGCTCACCCGGGTCGTCTACCGCAATGCCGGCAGCAAATACACGGTCGGCATCAAAGCCTTCGCCCGCGGCAGCCGCAACTACATCGACCATACCAAAATCGCGGTGCAGCGCCGCAATGCGTGAACATCGGGGTCTTGCAATCAAGCATAAGTCGCCGAAGCTTGTCGTATGTTCAGACCCTACGCATCGAGTTGTCGGTGGGCTCTACCAGGTGACCTCGCGCGGTGACCGACGCGAGGCGATGGCGAGGGCATTTCTGAGCGGCGCGTATACGATGCAGGAGATTGGCGAGCATTTTGGCGTGCACTACTCGACGGTCAGCCGTGCAGTTCACTGGTTTGAGTCGCAATTGCAAGACTTCGCTCGCTTGACCCCGCTCGCTGGTGTTGCGCAACACCATGGCGCAAGTCGCGCTCGGCAGTCCCGATGAGCGCCACCGCGCACTCCGCGATACCGTGACTGAATTGTTGAAGATGGATGAGCCGCGTCGACGCATTGCCGCTATGCTCTCCGGTCTCGATATCCACTACAATCTTGGCGAGGCGCACCCGTTGCTCGGGCGGCGCGTGCCCGACCTTGACGTCCGCACCGCGAACGGTCGTTCTACGCGCGTATCCAGTCTGCTGCACGACGCACAAGCCTGTGCTCCTCAATTTCGGTGAACCTGGAGGCTTCGACATTTCATCTTGGGCAAATTGGGTTCGGGTAGTCGACGCCCGATATGAGGGTGTGTGGGAGCTTCCTGTCTTGGGTGATATTGCTGCCCCCCAGCCGTTTTGATACGACCAGATGGACACGTCGCCTGGGTGGGAGATCCAAATCACCCTGCATTACCCGATGCGCTAATCACCAGGTTCGGCCTGCCTCCACACAGTGGCGCAAGGCAATTGAATACAAGAGCCGCTTGAGAAGCGATGATGGTGTAACTGATTCCAGTTTTATATGACGCGTAAGAAGGAGAATAATTATGCGCAAGGCTATTTTAATGTCAGGCTTGATGGTGCTGTTTTCTTTACCATCGATTTCGATGGCGTCATTCAGTTGTAAGTCCGGCACGATAGTGGAGGTTGGACAGACGGAGACGGAAGTCAAACTGAATTGTGGGCCACCGATGAGTGCAACCTATGTGGGCCGAATAGACAAGGTTTACGTTGATAGATGGGTCTATGACCTGGGCCCTGGGACTTTCTACCAGATATTGGATTTTCATAACAACGTACTGTTCCAGATAAGGAATGGCCCAAGAGTGCCTGGATAGGACTGGATGATCTAGAACAGCCCAATTTTCCCGGACACCGAGAGTGCCATGCATACTGGGCCTCAGGAATGGAAGCGACAGCGTCTTAGGGATACTGGCCTAGGCGCTCCCTCGCACCTCGAATTTGTTCCGGTAGACTTTGAGTCAGGCGGCGACTGGTGCAAAGTAAACGGGGTCAGATACCCATCTTGAATGTCGAGCCCTGGCAGCAGAATGTCGGTCTGGAAGGGGGCTTCCAAGGACTGCTCCGCAAAGTCCTTCCGTCGCTTCCGATCTGTCCGTGAAAGCCGGGGCGCTTCAATCTGGTTCTTCCGCCGAAGTGCAGTCTCGCGCGTTCCCAATTGCATTCGAAAACGGACTGCTTGGTAGTCCAAGAATTCATTTTCCTTAGCGTGTGTGCAGTCTTAAATTACACCTACATAATTCATTATTAATCAGATTGGTGTAAGGAGTTGATCATGAACACTCAGCAGGATTTCCGCAACGGTGGTTTTCAACGTAATACGCTGGCAGCGGTTCTTGGAGCCGCGCTGTATTGCAGTGTGAGCGGAGTCAATACTCTTGGGGCAGGCGGGACGCCGGAAAAGCAGCGTTCGAAGAGCCGCCATGGCTTCCGGCTGGGTTTCAAGCTCCGGTAGGCACGCGAAATGCTGTACAGCAGCGGAAGAGAGAAAGGCCGGGCGATACCCGGCCTTTCTGGTTTCTTAGGAACAAGAAATAGAACGTAGGAGAGGCTTGCCGGGCTTTGCGGTATGCATGGCGTGGTATCGCCATGTACGTCTGTCCGGTGGCGGGCTGGGCTGTTGCCGGGCCATGTTCCTGCGATCCGGGGTGCGACGAGGGAGAGCGAGGCTAAGAGGCGCGTTCATAGATGGATGAGCCTGAACAACACGGCGAATCTCGCGCGCAACCACCGCTCAGCGTATCCCGAGGGCGCTGTTGCAGAAGTTGGAGGTCTCCCAAAGGCAGGTGCCCCTAGCCTTTGGGGCTTCCATGAGCGCGACTTGTTTCGTTGCGCGTTTATTTGGTCTTGAAGCCCAGCAGGAAGCTGCGGCGCTTCTTTGCGTGACCCTTGGTCTGTGCCTCGCCTCGTCCAAGATTTTCCGAGCTGCTGTTCATGCTGCGATAAAGCGCAGTGCCGAGCATGGAGGCCAGCGTGTTGTACTGGGAGCCGCAGTCGCGGCAGCCGTGCGTGTTCATGATCGATTCCTTCCGCCAGTCAAAGTCATTGTTGAGTTATGGGGGCGGTAATTTATGCCTGCACATACGCCAAGGAAAATGAATTCTTCGACTGGTCACTAGTCCGTTTTCGAATGGTTCCAGGCGCCGATGTGGGGGACGGATTGACGAGATTCGAATCCAAGGCCGCACGGCTGGATCTTGAGTGGGAAGATCAGTGTTGACGCGGGTTTGGCCCCTACGATTGACGGCTGGCCAGGAGCCGTCTCGTGCCGTAGTCGGCGGGGCGATTAGGCGAGAGCCGAGATGTCGGTTCAGGCGAACCAGTGGCCGTAGGCGGCCAGGGTCGCCATGCTGGCGCAGAGCATGATCAGGCTGTAGTGCCCGTTCCAGCGCAGGAAGTCCAGCGGTGGGATTCGATAACGCCCCTGCAGCGCGAGGTTCATGCCGGAAAATGGGCTGGTGCCGACGCTGATCGCCCATGAGCACAGGAAGGTCATCGCCAGCAGGTCGGGGTTGGGGCGAAGCGGTGCGAGTAGTGTGCCGATCACGGCGATGCCGATCACGGGGTGTACCCCGGCGAGGGCGACGAGATACATGAACAATAGGGTGAGCGCGGCCTGCAGGCCGCCGAAGTGGGTGAACGGCAGCCAGCCATGCAGGGTGCTGAGCGCGCTGTCAACGCCGGCTGCCATGAGCCCGGCGGCCAGGAACAGCAGCAGTTCATTAGCCATCGCTGGAAGGCCCTGGCGCAGATGCGTGCCGAGCTGCGCCGCGGCGCTGCGTTTGGAGAAGCCCAGAAAGGTCAACGTGACCGCCGGCGCGAGCATGCAGATGATGGCCAGGATCGGCCAGTGCGGAAACGTCTCGTGCAGGGCCAGGACGAGGACGGCCAGCGTGCCGGGCAGCCACAGGGTGCCGTAGTGCATGGGGTAGCCTTCGAAGTCGGCGTCTGCGTCGGTCTTGCGCAGCGCCGTGATCGCCAGCCCCAGCGCTGCCAGCGGGATGCCGAGTAGCATCAGCTGCGGTAGCTGCGCCCCCGGTGCATAGGTCAGGGCCGCGGCCATGGCGGCGAAGAACGGCGACCAGAACGCCGCTGCCGAGAAGCCGCGGGTGAGCACGCTGACCTGCCGGGCGTTCAGGTCGCGGTAGGCGGACAGGCGGTCGCCCATGATGAACACGACGGACAGGTTGATGACGGCGCCGAACAGGTGCACGCCTAGCAGCGTGCTCCACAGCGCCTTGCGCCCGTGCGCGATGTGCTCGACGCCCTGTCCGGTGGGGCGGGTGATCAGGCGCAGGAAGCTGACCGCGGCCAGCATGGCGATGAGCAGCGCGTTGCTGCCGAAGATCAGCTGCGGGTCGATGCGGCCGGCATGCGTTGCGCCCCAGGCGAGGCCGGCGAGGCCGATGCCTCCCAGCGCGCCGGCCTGCTTGCGCGTGCGCGGCGCGGCGCGCATCCATAGCAATGCCGCGGCCAGCCAGGCCGGTGCGGCCACCAGCAGTTTCGGCACATGGGCTGGGGCAATGCCGTAGAGCGCAGCGAGGATGACCGTTGCCGAGAGGCACAGTCCGGCGATGAAAGGGATTCGGGTCACGAGGTTGCCAAGGATAGCGCTTTCGCTGGAATTCGTCACAGTGCCGAGGTCGGTTGTCATCTTGGATGCTATGGGATAATTTGCCAGCCTTCGCAGGTGTGTGTTCCGTCGTGCGCGGTGATCCATCACCAGCGTTCTTGTATTTCATGTCTCTGCCCGGGTGGCGAAATTGGTAGACGCAAGGGACTTAAAATCCCTCGGCCGTGAGGCCATGCGGGTTCGATTCCCGCCCCGGGCACCACGAGCAACGAGCGCAGGCGGCATTCTTCCGCGTGCGTGGCGCGCGCGTCCGGCCTGTGGGGAGCCGGCGGGCTGGGCTGCACGGCGGTGAAGATGCCGCGCGTGCATGAGGACGTTCGCGATGTTGTTCGATGAAGGCCGTGAACATTTCTTCCGTCCGCTGAACGGCAAGTACCGGGGGCAGGTCGCCTACTGCCTGAGTACGTTCTACGAACGCCTGTACGGCGCTTTCGCCGACTACAGCCGCAGCTTCGAGCGCGAGCAGGTGATCGAACTCATGGAGGAGGCGATCGCGCGCAGTCCGGTGTTCGAGGAAGAGGAGGGGGACGAGTACGCGGCTGGCTCCCGCTCGCAGCGGGAGCAGGCGAACTGGGTGCTCAACCTGCTGCTGGAGCACGGCTGGCTGGAGCGCCAGATCGACGAGGCCACGCTGCACGCGACCTACGCCTTCACCCGCCACGGGCGCCTGTTCACGCAGCCGATGGTGGACGCCGCCGGCGGACGCTTCCGCACGCGCCACAGAAACACCCGCAACACCCGCAACGCGCTGAAGTCGTTCCTGGACAAGGGCGAGGTCTACGACCTGCTCGACGCCTACGAGTATTCGGAGCGCATCGTGTCGGATTTCTCCGACGTGATTTCGGAGCTGGACGAACGCCGGCGCCAGCTGGTGCGGGAAGTCGAGTCGCAGCAGGTCGTGCAGCGCGCCACGGACGAGTTCTTCGATTTCATGGAAAAGCGCTTCGTGCCCGATCTGGCGATCCGGCTGTCGGCCGACTCGGTGGAGAAATACCGCGACGAGATCGTCGAGCTGCTGGAGCGGGTCAAGCGCAAGCGCCGCGAGTTCAAGGCCCAGGCCGAACGCGAGCTGCGGCGGGCCGCGCCGGAGCTGGTCACAGATCCCGGTCAGTCCGTGTTGTACACCATCTTGGACGGGATCGAGGCGCGCATGCACAACGCCTCGGCGGTCATGCTGCCGGCGCTGCGCCGCGCGCTGAACGGCTTCACGCGGCGCGCGGACATCATCATGCGTCAGCTGAGCTACGCCGGCGGCGGCGTGCAGAACCGGCTGCAGCAGGCCATGGAGCGTTTCCGGCAGGCTTCGCCGCAGCAGCAGGACCAGGCATTGGAGTGCACCGGCAAGGCGCTGGCCACGCTGTCCATCGGCCTGGCCGACGGCGGCGCGCTGCGCCTGCACGCGGGCAGGAAGCCGCGCGTCGTGAACACCGTGGTCGAGGCGCATCGGGAGCACGACCGCGAGGCGCGGCGGCAGCTGTTCATCCAGTCCGCGGTCGATCTCGCGTTCGCCTTCAACAGCAAGGCGCAGCGCGACTACGTGGCCGCCGCGCTCGGCACGGGCCACCGCATCCACAGCCAGAACCTGCCGGTGCGTGATGCGCGGGAGCTGCTGATGAGCGCCCACGCCATCGAGGTCGGCTCCTTGGCGTCCAGCGAGTTCGCGCTCAAGATCACTCCGACCGGCCAACGCGTCAGAACCGACTATTTCGACATGGCCGACGAATTCACGATTGAACTGGTGACCCTGCAAGACGATGCTGAATGACTATCTCTGCGAGCGGCTCGAGAAGGCCGGTGTGGCGCTGGAGGAATTCCGCGAACTGTGCCTGCGGCTGCTCAACTACGGTGTGTTGTGCCGCGACGAAAACCAGACCGAGCAGCAGCTGTACGACCGCTACGTGCGCGTGTCCGAGCTGGTCGACGAGTATCTGAGCGTGGTCGGCGTCCAGGTCTTCCACGAGCGGCGTTTCGCCTACCTGCGGCTCTATCCGCCGGGGGCGCAGATGCCGGGCATGGAAGACGCCGGCGAGGGTGCCTTTGCCGGCGGCCTGCGGGCGCGTCTGCGCCAGGACGAAGTCGCGCTGCTGCTGGTTCTGCGGCTGCAGTACGACAAGGCGCTGCGCGAAGGGCAGATGGACGAGGCGGGCTTCGTCACCGAATCGATCGAGGCGGTCGGCATCGCCATGCGCAACCAGCTCGGGCGCTCCCTGCCGGAGAAGCTGACCGACCGCAAGCGCGTGTTCGAGCGCCTGCGCAAGCTGCGCCTGATCCAGTACCGGCAGGAGGAAGACCTGGAGGCGGGCGACATGGGCGTGAGAATCCATCCTATGATTGCGGCGTTCGTGACCGATGACGCCCTGAGCGCCATGAGCGAGGCGCTGCCCGCGGATGCCGAGGCGGAGGACGCGGATGTTTCTTAAGCGCTTCGTGTTCGTCAACTGGGGGAACATCCCCAGCATCGAGTTCGAGTTTGGCCCGGTCAACCTGTTTTCAGGCGGCAACGGCTCGGGCAAGACCACCGCCGGCGACGCGCTGCAGACCATCATGACGGCTGCGCACGAGAATCTGTTCCAGTTCAATCCGGGGCAGGAGGAGAGCACGCAGCGCGGCCGCGGCGGCAAGCGCTTCCGCACGCTCTCCTCCTATGTGCTGGGCTGCGACGACGGCAGCTACGCGCGCCTGGACCCGACGGACGGCTATCTGGCGGCGGTGTTCCATCCGCACGGCGACGAACCCGGCGAGCCGTTCACGGCGATCGTCGCCGTGCGCGCGTGGCTGGACCGCGCGGGCAGCAACACGGTGGCGCGCCAGGACGACGCGCACTTCTACGTCGCGCCGGGCGTGGGGCTGGAGCAGGGCCATTTCGTGCGCGAACGCGACGGCGAGCGGCACGTCGTCGCGCTGCCCGATCTGCAGACCTCGCTGATCGAGGAGTTCGGAAAGCGGCGCATCGAGCGCTACGACACCAAGAAGGCCTATCTGCGGCGGCTCTACGGCGCGCTGCGCGGTAAGAGCGAGTCGGTGCCGGACCAGGAGGCCATGGCCGCTGCGAAGGCGTTCTCGCGCTTTATGGCCTATAAGCCGGTCAAGAGCATCAACCGCTTCGTGGCCGACGAGATTCTCGAACAGAAGGATCTGGGCGAGGCGATCCGCTCGGTCTCCGCCCAGCTCAAGACCATTCACGCGATGGAGCGCGACGCCGCGCAGCTGGTGGCGTCGATCGAGACGCTGGATCGCGCCAAGCGGCATGCGCAGAGCTATATCGACAGCTGGATCGAACTCAACCTGCTCGATTACACGCTGGTGCAGGCCGAGTATGAGACTCGGCAGCGCGACTATCTGCAGGGCAAGACGCAGCAGCAGGACACGCGGGCGGCGCTGGCGGAGGCGGACAAGCAGATCGCCGCCGCCGGCGAGCAGAGCCGGGCCCTGCAGCAGCAGATGATCAGCCTGGAGGCGCGGCGCCAGGGCATCGACGCATTGCGCCAGAAGGACGAACTCGAACAGCGGGCCGGGGAACTCAACGCCGAGCTGGTCGATGGCGTCAAGGTGGTGATCGGGCAGGACCAGATCCTGACCGCGAACGTCCAGGCGACTCGCGAAATTGCGCGCTCGCTCGCCGAACAGGGCGCCGCCGAGGCGCTGCAGTCCGTGGCGGGGCTCGATGGCCAGGTGCTGGCGCGGGCGGTGATCGACTCCGTCGAGAACGTCCTGCCAGATCTGCACAACCTGCTGCAGCGGGACATTCTCGGCGCCGTGTCGGCTGTCGAAGGCCGCTTCGACGACGTTCTCGACGTACAGGCGGTGCACAATCGCTGGCACGGTTTCTGGCTCGACAGGGGCGCGCAGGGCAGCCTGCGTGACCGTCTGGGCGAGCAGGTCCACGGATACAAGGCGCAGTACGCCAAACTGGTGGGTCAGCGCGAGGAGAAGCAGCGCGAGATCGCGCGGCTCGGCACCGACCAGGTGACCTATCCGCCCCATGTGGACCGGGCGCTCAAGGCGATCCGCCAACAGTGCCCGCAGGCCGAGCCGTGCGTGCTGTGCGATCACGTGGAGGTCAGAGACCCGCGCTGGCAGTCGGCGATCGAGGGCTACATCGGCGGCGCGCGTTTTTCCATCATCGTCGCCGAGGATTACGAGGCCGAGGCGATCCGCATCGTCCGCGGCCTGCCCGGCAGGGACAACCGCGCGCGGGTGATCCAGGGCGGCAAGGCCCTGGAGGACGCCGCCCGGGCGCCGGCCAACGAGGACTCGATCGTTCACGTGCTGGAGTTCACGCACGCGGTCGCGAGGGCCTACATGGTGGCGAGCTACGGCAGCGTGCTGCGCGTGGCGTCGGCCGAGGAGCTGCGCCGGACGCGCCGCGGCGTGACCGACGACGGCATGGGCTCCGGTAACTACAGCATGTGGCGCTGCGACCTGCCCGATGGCGAACTGGTGTTCGGCGCCGCAGCGCGCGAGCGGGCACTGGCCGCCAAGCAGGCTGAACTCGAAGCCATCGAACTGGAGTGGAACGGCGCCAACGACCGGCTGCAGCGCAGCGAGGCGCTACTGCGGGCGGTGGACGCCCTGCAGCCCTCGTCCTACGCGGAGGCGCTGCGCGAGGTCATGGCCCTGCATGGCCGGCTCGAGGAAAACTCCGCGCTGCTGGGGCAACTGGACCTTTCCGAGCACGCGGACATGGAGCAGCGCCTGGCGGAGTTGCAGGAGAAGAGCGCGGCGCTGGACGCCGACAAGGAACGGCTGCTGCAGGACAAGGGCAAGTTCGCCAAGGAACTGGAGGATATCGAGAAACAGTTGAAGGCCTTGAGCGCGCTGCAGGAGGGCAACCGCGAGAAGGTCGAGCGCCACGAGGCCGCACTGTCCGCGATCACCGCGATATGGCCCGATTTCGACGTCGAGGCGCGGCTGGACGAGGCCGACCGGGAGGCGAAGAGCCTGAACGTCGAATTCGCCAAAGAGCAGCGCGGGGTAGTCGAATCGTCCCTGCGTACCGCCGAACGCCATGTGCAGACGGACATCCTCGCACACAACCAGAACTGCCGGAGCGTGGACCGGATCGTCTACGCGCCATTCGGCGGCGACTATGGGGAGGAGTTGTTCCGCGCGATCTGCGATCTGCGGCGCGATCTGGACCGCGTGCACAACGTCATCAAGAACAACGTGCTGGTCGAGAAACATGGGCAGCTGAGCGATCTCAAGGAGACGTTCAACAACGCGTTCGTGTCGCATCTGTGCCACGCGATCTACCAGGCGCTGGGAGACGGCAAGCGCCAGATCGAGCTGCTGAACAAGGAGCTGCAGCATCACCGCTTCGGCGCCGACCGGGAGACCTTCCGCTTCGACAGCGAATGGGTGGCCGAATACCGCGACTACGAACGTTTCTTCAACGAGGTGGTGAAGACGCCCGGGCTGGGCGACGAGGTGTCGCTGTTCGACGCCGAGCTGAGCCAGCGTTCGCGCAAGGTCCGCGAAGAACTCATGGGCATGCTGCTCGACGAGGACGAGGCGCGCGCCATGCGCGATCTGGAGCGCATCGCCGACTACCGCAACTACCGCCGCTACGAGATCTACAAGGAAGTGGAGGGCAAGGAGCCGATTCCGCTGAGCGAGTACGGTACCGGTTCGGGCGGGCAGCTGGAAACGCCCGCCTACATCATCCGCTCCGCGGCCATCACCTCGGCGTTCCGCTTCGCCGAGGGCAAGTCCCACCTGCGCATGGTGCTGGTGGACGAGGCGTTTTCGAAGATGGACGAATCGCGCTCGCGCGAGGTCATCGAATACCTCACGCGTTCGCTCGGCCTGCAGTTGATCTTCATCATGCCGACCAGCAAATGCGGGCCGTACATGGACCTGATCAGCAACGAGTTCGTCTTCGCCAAGGTGCCGAGCGAGGCTTCCCGCGGCGAGCTTTCGACCCGCGTGCTGGTCGACCGCAAGCAGTGCAACCGGGAGCGGATCAGGGAGTTGTGGAATACGCACCGGCGTTCGGTCTACCAGCAGGCCGAACTCGACTTCATGGCCGAGTTCGCGCCGGACTGATGGATTCCGGGCATTCCAGTTCCGGTCCCGCACTCGAGCGTCCGCAATGGCTGGACGACGAGCCGGAGATCGTCGGAATACTCGGCCTGTTCCTCGATCGGCTGAACAGGGCGCCCGCGGAGGAGCGTCGGCGAGAGCCCAGCATCCGGCTCAGCGAGAAGACCGCACCCGGGCTGTTCAGACACGACGCGGCGGCGGACCGCAGCTGGGCGCTGCTGCGCAGCCTCGAGGGCGGGCTGTTCGAGATTCGTTTGAACCGGAAGCGTTTCTTCTATGACGCGGAATACGTTGGCGCGTCCCTGAAGTTGCTCGAAGGCGGTGAAGCTGTCTGTCGCGCCTGGCTCGGGCAGCCGCGCACCGCGTCCTATCGCGACGAATGGCTGCAGGCGATCGAGGCGCATGCGCCGCTTTTCGCCAACGGCGGCGAAGTGCTCCGAAGGCGGGCCATCCATCTCGGGGACAGCTCGGCCAGCGAGGTCGTCGCAGCCTTCGCGCAGGTGGCGGAGCACGTGCATGAGGAGCTGACCCTGCGCCAGCTGAGTGCGCGCTGCTTCCGCGGGCACTCCAAGTTTCTGGACGGGCGGGAGGCCCTGCTGCGCGAGCTGTTCCCGCAGCTGCGGATCGCGCCGCGGCCGGTGATGGTGCAGGTTCGGCTGCCGAGCGAGTGCGCGGGCGTCCTGTTCGTCGAAAACCTCGACAGCTACATCCAACTGATCGTGAATGCGTCGTCGCCGATCGATACGCTGGCGATCGTCTACGCGGCGGGTTTTCGTGGTGGGGCAGAGCGGATCAGAACCCGGGGCGGGGCCGCGCTGCATTATCACGCCGCGGGCGGCGACCGGCCGGCCGGGTGGTTCGAGTCGTGGTGGTTCGGCGAATCGGGCGTGGACCTGCCGGTGTGGTTCTGGGGCGATCTCGACTATGCGGGAATGTCCATTCTGCGTGGGCTGAGGCAGAACTTTCCGACGGCAACGGCCTGGCAGCCGGGCTACGCAGCGCTGCTGGAGGCACTCGACCGGGGCATGGGACATGCCCCGGAACTGAGCGACAAGACCGAGCAGCCGGATCCGGGCGTCACCGGTTGTACCTACGCGGACCGAGAGCTGCTTCCGGCGATGCGCCGTTGCGGGCGCCTCGTCGATCAGGAACTGATCCGGCTGTAGGTGGGCCTGTTAACGATTGCTGTTCTGACGTTCCACCATCCACTGTGGATAGAGTGTGGGCGGAGCCGTGGTCTGCGACAGGCGTTCGATCTGCTCGCCGCTCAGGGCGATGTCCGCGGCGCGCAGGTTGTCCTCTAGCTGATTCTTGCGCTTGGCGCCGATGATCACCGAGGTCACGCCGGTTTGGGCCAGTAGCCAGGCCAGCGACACCTGGGCGATGCTGGCGCCGGTCTGCTTGCCGATGGCCTCGGCCGCATCGATGGCGTCGTAGCCGCGCTCTCGGTCGACGGGAGGGAAGTCAAAGTCCGCCCTGCGCGCATCGGCAGGGGCCGCGGCGTCACGTCGAAACTTGCCGGTCAGGAAGCCGCCGGACAGCGGCGACCAGGGCAGCACGGCCATGTCCTGTTCGCGGCACAGCGGCAGCAGTTCGTGCTCCAGGTCGCGCCCGGCCAGGGAATAATAGGCCTGCAGGGAGGCAAAGCCCGGCCACTGGCCGCATTCGGCCAGCGCCTGTGCGCGGGCGATGTGGCGCGCAGGCCAGTTGGAGCAGCCGAGATAGCGGACCTTGCCGGTGCACACCAGGTCGTCCAGAGCGCGCAGGGTTTCGTCCATGGGCGTGATGCAGTCCCAGCCGTGTACCTGGTACAGGTCGATGTGATCGGTGCCGAGCCGGCGCAGGCTGGCGTCGCAGGCGGCCATGATGTGCTTGCGCGACAGGCCGACCGCGTTGGGATCGGTGTCGCTCATGCTGCCGCGCACCTTGGTGGCGACAATCGCCTCGTCACGGTCGATGCCGGCGTTCTTCAGGGCCTTGCCGAGGATTTCCTCGGATTCGCCGCGCGAGTAGACGTCGGCCGTGTCGAAGAAGTTGATTCCCGCGTCCCAGGCGCGGCGTACCATGTCGTCTGCCTCGGACTGGGGAACGGTGGCGATGTTGAGAAAGCGCGAGCCGAAAGTCATCGTGCCCAGGCAGAGGGCCGATACTTTCAGGCCGGTATGGCCCAGTAGACGGTATTCCATGTTTCACCTCATGGCTTGCGAACGTGGTCGAACGCCGGTTGTCGAACGATGGCGGCGGAATGATGAGCGGACTTCTGAGCGTCGGGGAGAGGCGGGTTGCCTCGGGGAATGCTGACGGAGTCTAAGCCCGACCTTAGCGCCGGGTGTCTGCTGACAAGTATGCTTACTGTCGGCCGATCGTCAAGTTACGAGTCGGTGAAATCGAATTCGATAGCGGTCGACCAGTACTATCGAACAGGCCCTGGACATGTACTCTTTCAGCCGGTCCGTACCGGTAGAGGCAAAGGGTGGTGAACATGAGAATCCACTACCTGCGGCACGTGCCTGCGGCGGCGGGGGGCGTGATAGAGGTATGGGCGGGCCGATGAATATCTACGAGGAGGATGCGTATCCGTGGCTGATCGCGGAAAAGCGTTTCATCCGTCAGGCCATCTAGGCGGGCAAAGTGGTGTTTGGCTTTTGTCTGGGCGCGCGGGTTGCGCGAAATTCCCAAATGGAGATTGGCTGGTTCGATGTGCTCAAACTGCGCTTGTTCGGCTTTCTCGATGCGCTGGCCTTCGTTTGGGGCAAGGAGTGAGGTTCAGTCGGGTGCGGAATAGCGTTCGCTCAGAAAGTCGATGAACACGCGGGTCTTCTTGGATAGGTAACGGTTCGGCAGGTACATGGCGTAGATGTCAGTGTCCGGCGGTGCGTATTCGTCCAGCGCGGTTTCCAGGCGTCCCGAGGCCAGTTCGCGGTCGACGGTGATCGAGGTCAGGCGGATCACGCCGAGCCCGCCCAAAGCGGCTTCGCGTAGTGCGTCGGAACCGTTGACGCGGAAGTTGCCGCCGACGCGTACCCGTTCCTCTCCGGCCGGGCCGTTGAAAAACCATTCGCCTGCACTGGGAGCGGTGCCGTAGAGAACGCAGTTGTGGTGTGCGAGTTCGGCCGGCGTACGCGGCTTGCCGTGCCGACGCCAGTAGGCGGGGGCGGCGCACACGAGCTTGCGGGTCGTGGTCAGGCGTCGTGCGACCAGATTCTGCTGGGGGTTTCCGGTCAGGCGTATGGCGAGGTCGAATCCCTCCGCGGCGAGATCGGCGACACGATCGTTCAGTTCCAGATCGACCTGCACTTCCGGATAGCGTTCAAGGAATTCCGGGACGGCCGGGGCGACATGGCTGGAGCCGAAGGCAACCGGTGCGGTGGTGCGCAGCAGGCCGCGCGGTGCTTCGCTCAGTCGTGCCACGCTCTCCTCGGCCTTGCCGGCTTCCTCCACCACGCGCGCGCAGTGTTCGTAAAACGCGGAGCCGGCTTCGGTCAGGCTCAGCTTGCGGGTCGTGCGGTGCAGCAACTGGGCACCCAGGCCCCGCTCCAGCGCGGCGATCCGCTTGCTCAGGACAGGAGTCGAGATACCGAGATCTCTTGCCGCTGCGGTGAAACTGCCGGCTTCCACTACCCGGGCGAACGCCGCCATCGCTATCAGTGACTGCATGTCGATCGCCTGATTAGTGTGAATTTGGAAATAGTTTCATTCGAAATGGGTGGATTATCAATAAGCGAGAAAAATTTAAACTGCTCCTCACTTTCTGCGGGACATGAGGAGTACGTGATGGGACAGCAAACCAATCGCATGAGCTGGGTCTTGCTGGTACTGGCGGGCTTGATCTGGGGCGGTATGTTCCCGGTTGCCAAGGTGGTGCTGCACAGCGTGGACGCAGTGACCACCACGGCGATTCGTTACGGCTTCGGTTCGCTGATGCTGCTGGCCGTGCTGGCTGCGGTCGAGGGGAGGGCGGCGTTGGCCACCGAAGGCAGGGTACGTCGGCTGTTGGTCTACGGCACCGTCGGTTTCGCCGGCTTCAACATTCTGGCCTACATCGGCCTGGCATATTCCACGGCCGAACATGCGGCGGTGATCATGGCGATGCAGCCGATGATTGCGGTGCTGATGAACTGGCTACGCAACGGTCAGCGGCCTGCGGTCTTCACCCTGGCCAGCGTAGCGGTGGCGTTCGCCGGCGTGTTCCTGGTGGTGACCAACGGTCATCCCGAGCGTGCCTGGCAGGACGGTGCGGCCGTCGGCGATCTGCTGATGCTGGCCGCGGCGCTGTGCTGGGTGACCTATACGCTGGGGGCGGCGGATTTTCCGCACTGGAGTCCGCTGCGCTATACCGGCCTGAGCGGCGCTCTTGGGACGTTGTCGATCATGGCGGTGCTGGGCGTTTCGGTGCTGGTCGGTGCGGTCCGATTGCCCGCCCTGGCCACGGTCGCCGGTCTGGGCTGGGAATTCACCTACCTGGTGGTGCTGGGAGCGGTGGTGGCGGTGCTGAGCTGGAACACCGGCATCAAGGCCGTCGGACCGGTCAACGGCGTGCTGTTCATCAACCTGGTGCCGGTCGTCGCCTTTCTGATCGGCGTCGTCCAGGGCCACGCGTTCGGTCGTGCCGAGGTGCTGGGAGCGGCGTTGGTGATCGCGGCCCTGCTGGCCAACAACCTGTACGGCAGGTGGCGGCGAGCCCCGGTGCCCGCGCCGCGGAACGAAGCGGTATTGTGCGAGGAAGTGTGAGTGCGCCGCGTACCCGCTTGCCGCGCCTGCGGTATATGGGCTGTCTTCTAGGTTTCCTAAATGTCGCCGCTCGCTTCGGTGCTATGCCACGGGCGGGCGGTAGGCCATGCGCAGTCCGCCCCAGTGCCGTCCGTTGACGACGATGGGGGCGGAAGAATCCTTCATCAAAGCGAACTTGTCGCCGCTCATGTCGCGGCGGTAGGCCTGTACCAGCACCGGTTTGGTGTTGAGCGAGGCGTTCAGTCCGGTGCGGTCGTTGAAAATGGTGCGACTACGACAGTGGGCGCGGTTCCAGACCGGATCGCCGGGGCGCTGCGGCTGCGAGTACAGCAGGGTGTGCGTGCCGATGTAGCCGCTGCTGTCGGTGGCGGCGGCGAAGTTGACACGGGTACTGACTTCGTCGACATGGCCCCGGTGATGTCGGACACCTCGATGCCGAGCTTGCCGAGCAGGTTCACGGTCTGGGCGAAAACCGAGCGGTACGGCTCCATCTGGCGCCCGGTCAATTCGGCCGAACCATGGGTCGTGGTGCGTTTGATAGACAAGCGGAACATGTCGGGATTCTCCGTGATCGTTATGTTCGTAGCGCGTGCCTGGGCGCTGCGTACAGGGGGCGGGTGGCTATCCACTTACCACGATATGGTCCACGCCTGTATTCAATGTGGATCATTAGCGGCTGCTGCGGGATGCTGCGTGCATGCGATGTCGACTAAGGGTTTTCGGGCGCACGTTCTTGTGGCGCTCTCCGCGATCGCGCACTGATTTTATGCGTATGTTTGGGCTGGTTTGGGCGGATATTCCCTGTCAGTACGCGGCCTACAAAATTGGCCCACTTTTTGCCTTTCATACGGGAAGTGAATTTGGGATGGCTTGCGTATTCGATGTGACATAGGTCCAGACAATTTGCAAAGGCGACTAGGGTTCCGCTCGCATGCAGGCGAGGTCTGGACCGAGAGTCTCCGGCTCCGCATGCGGGGCTACACGGCGGGATAAAAGCCCGGGAGGTTGAATACGAAAGTATTTGCCCCCGGGCTTTTTCTTTGGGCGATCGATTGCTCTTTCGACACGTGGAGGTGGGATTATGCGACGCATCAAACAGGCAATTCTTGCGCTGGGGGTAGTCCTCGCAGCGAGCACGGCGTGGATGCCGGCAGCTCGGGCGCAGATCACGCTGGGTATCAGCGACTGGCCCGGCTGGGTGGCGTGGTACATAGCCAAGGAGAAGGGCTACTTCAAGAAGTACGGGGCCGACGTCAAGCTGGTGTGGTTCCCGTCCTATATCGATTCGGTCAGTGCCTTGTCGGCCGGTCAGCTCGATGCCAACAGCCAGGCGCTGATCGACAGTCTGGCACCGATCGAGAAGGGCGTGCCGATCAAGGTCGTGCTGGTCACCGATAATTCGGCCGGCAACGACGCGTTGATGGTGAACAACTCGATCAAGAGTTTCGCCGACCTGAAGGGCAAGACGCTGGGGCTCGAGCAGTATTCGATCGAGAACTACCTGGCCGACACCGCGATGGCGCGCAACGGCATCAAGCCCAGCGACGTCAAGATCGTCAACATGAGTACCGGCGATGCCGCCGCGGCGCTCATCTCCGGGCGCATCGATGCGGCCGGCGTGTGGAATCCGTGGATCAACCGCATCCAGAACAGCGGCAAAGGACATCCTTTGTTTACCAGCAAGGATGCGCCCGGCCTGATTCCCGATATCGTCGCTGCGCGCGAGTCCTCGCTCAAATCCAAGGCCAAGGATTTCGAGGGCCTGGTCAAGGCCTGGTACGCGGTGGTGCGCTTCGTGCGCGAGAACCCGCAGGCTGCGGCCGAGATCATGGCGCCGCATGTCGGCCTGGATCCCAAGGAGTACGCCCAGTCGCTGGCCGGCACCCGGTTGTTCGGGGAGAAGCTCAATCTCGAGGCGATGCAGCCTGGCTCCAGCCCGGTGTCGCTGTTCAACAGCACCGAGAACACCGGCAAGTTCCTGATCAAGGCCGGTGCGATCGATAAGATTCCGAATCCCAATGCCTTCATCGATTCGAGCTTCGCGAAACAGGCGGCCAAGTAACGCCAGCCCCCCCATCAACCGGCAGAGAGGTGATTCATGGCTGCTTCCCCGGATTCCGGCATTAGCCGCATCGGCATGGGACCCAACATGTCCGGCGCGGGCAAGAGAAACAGTGAAACGGGTGCGAAGAAGGCGAGAGTGGGTCGATTTTGGGCCATTCGCGGCGAACTCAGCCGGCGCGATTATCTACTCATCGCCTTCGGCAGCTTCATGCTGGCCATGCTCGGTTGGTGGGGGCTTTCCGTCAGCGGACTGGTACCCCGGTTGTTCCTGCCCACGCCGTTGGACATCGCCGAGCGGCTCGGCCACTGGTATGCCGACGGCAATCTCCTGGCCGATACGCAGATCAGCGTATTCCGCGTCACTGCAGGTTTTCTGCTTTCGGCGCTGATGGCGGTGCCGCTGGGTCTGTACATCGGCACCTATCGCCCGGTGCAGGCCTTCTTCGAACCGATGGTGGAATTCGCCCGCTATCTGCCGGCGGTCGCCTTCGTGCCGCTGGTGCTGCTGTGGGTGGGCATCGGCGAGGGGGCCAAGATCACGGTGATCTGGATCGGCACCTTTTTCCAGATGGTGCTGATGGTGTCGGAGAACGTGCGCCACGTGCCGGCGGCGCAGATCGAGGCTGCGCAGACCATGGGCGCGAGCCGGCGCGAGATCGTTTCCAAGGTGATCCTGAAGTCGGCGCTGCCGGACATCGTCGACACGCTGCGCATCACGCTCGGCTGGGCCTGGACCTATCTGGTGGTGGCCGAGATGGTGGCCGCCAATTCGGGTCTGGGTTACGCCATCCTGCAGGCACAGCGTTTCCTGCAGACCGGCAAGATCTTCGGGGGAATTCTGGTGATCGGCGCGATCGGGCTGCTCATGGACCAGCTGTTCCGACTGTTCCATCGCCGGGCTTTCCCCTGGCTGCACAAGCGTTGAGGAGGCTGCAATGGAGACGCCCAAGATAGCCGTCCGCGATCTGGAGAAGGTCTTTTTCACCAAGGGGCGCGAATTTGCCGCGCTGCAGGACATCAACATCGATGTGCGCCGCAACGAGTTCCTGGCGCTGGTCGGCGCCTCCGGCTGCGGCAAGTCGACGCTGTTGCGCATCATCGGCGGGCTGGAGCACCCGAGTTCCGGTCAGGTGCTGGTCGACGGTGAGCCGGTGTTCGGACCCGGCAAGGATCGCGTCATGGTGTTCCAGGACTACAGTCTGTATCCCTGGCTCAGCGTGATCGAGAACATCCGCTTCTGCCGCGAACTAGCTGCGCATACGCGCATCAACACCATTTCCGATTCGGCTACTGCCGTCGATCGTTCGTATGCGCTGCTGGAGCTGATGGGACTGGAGGCGGTCAAGGACGCGCATCCCAATGAGCTTTCCGGCGGCATGCGCCAGCGCGTGGCGATCGCCCGCGCGCTGATGTCGCGCCCGGACGTACTGTTGATGGACGAGCCGTTCGGCGCGCTGGACGCGCAGACCCGCGAGGTCATGCACGACCTCATTCTGCACGTCTTCGAAATCGAGAAATGCACCATCGTGTTCGTCACTCACGATGTGGAAGAGGCGATCTATCTGGCCGACCGCGTGGTGGTGCTGGCGCCGAATCCCGGGCACGTCGATTCGATCCACGAGATCGACCTGCCGCCGCCGTTGGAGCGGGATCAGGAATTGAAGCTGTCGACCGACTTCGTCGAGCAGAAGCGCGCCATCCTGCATCGCATCCGCGAAACCACGGGCGTGCAGCGCGATCTGGAGAAGCTAGACCGTCTGACCAAGCACCTGCAGGAAACGCACGCCTAGCGCTGCTTGGACGGCGCCGAGAAGAACGCTGCAATGAGCGGCGAGGAACTCATACGTAGGAGAAAGTAATGGCTGAATTGATTTATGAGGACGTCATTCCGGGCGGCGCCCACTGGTCGCTGGAAGTGCCACGGGGAGTCAGTCTGAGTTTCGTCGACGAGAGCGGCGGCGCCAACGTCGGCATGCTGATGTACAACCCGCGCAATCCGCTGGAGCGCTACAACGCGCCGGATACGCTCAAGTGCCAGCACACCTTCAAATTGACCCACGGCAACTGCCTGTACTCCGACATGGGGCGCATCTTCTGCTCCATCGTCGAGGACACGGTCGGCTGGCACGACACCGTCGGCGGCGTGTTGAGCAAGGAGAAGCTGCGCGAAAAATGGCCGGAATGTACCTACCAGCAGGCGCGCAACGAGTGGACGCAGAGCGGCCTCGACAGTTTCCTGGTGGAGCTGGCCAAGTACGGCCTGGGGCGCAAGGATCTGGCCGCCAACCTGAATCTGTTCAGCAAGCTGGCGGTGGACGAGGGGGGCGACCTGAGCTTCGTCGAGAACAACAGCAAGGCCGGCGACCGCATCACGCTGCGCTTCGAGATGGACACGCTGGTGATCTTCCACACCTGTCCGCATCCGATGAACCCCGCGCCTGAATATCCCCGGAAGCCGGTGCGCTACCAGCTGTGGAAGGCCGATCCGATGACGGACGACGATGAGTGCCTGAATTCGCGCATCGAGAATCGTCGCGGTTTCCAGAACAACGCGCTGTACCACGCCGGCTGCGGCGAAACGCATTGCTGCTGATCGGATAAGGAGACGCCCAGATGATCAAACCGAGTCAACTCCAAGCCGAGGACGCGGCATTCAGCCAGGTGGTGCCGGCCGGCGACTATTTCATCAAGGAAATCAAACGGGGCGAGACCGTGCGCATTCTCGACCTGGAAGGCAATCAGGCGGCGGACACGCTGTTCTTCAGCGCCGCCGACCCGACCGAGCGCTACAGTGCGGTGGACACCATCCGCGAGCAGGGCAACGTCTATCTGACCGCGGGAACCGTGCTGATGAGCACTGCGGGCAATCCGATGCTGGAGATCGTCGCCGATACCTGCGGGCGCCACGATACGCTCGGCGGCGCCTGCGCGAGCGAATCCAATACCGTGCGCTACGGCCTGGAAACGAAGGCCATGCACGCCTGCCGCAACAGCTGGATGCTGGCGGTCGCCGAGCGCGAGGAGTTCGGCCTGAGCAAGCGCGACATCACTCACAACATCAATTTCTTCATGAACGTGCCGGTCACGCCGGAGGGCGGATTGACCTTCGAGGACGGCATCTCGGACGCCGGCAAGTACGTCGAGCTCGAAGCCAGGATGGACGTTCTCATCCTGATCTCGAACTGTCCGCAGCTCAACAACCCTTGCAACGCCTACAACCCGACGCCGATCGAGGTGCTGGTCTGGCAGTAGTGCAATCCGGTCGGCGCGTTGAGTGCGCCATGCGGGACGACCCGTATCGCGTCGTATTCCGTGGGACGACCCACGTGCAAAGGGAGAGGGCGGCGCTAGCCCGTTCGCAAGCATGTTCGAGAAGGTTCTGATTGCCAATCGCGGCGCGATCGCCTGCCGCATCATCCGTACGCTGCGGCGCATGGGCATCCGTTCGGTGGCGGTTTACTCCGAGGCCGACCGCCACTCGCGCCATGTGATCGAGGCCGACGAGGCGGTGTGTCTCGGCCCGGCGCCGGTCGCAGAGAGCTATCTGCGCCAGGACCGTATCCTGGACGCGGCGCGCGAGACCGGCGCCGGCGCCATCCATCCCGGCTACGGCTTCCTCAGCGAGAACGCGGCCTTCGCCGAGGCCTGCGAGGCGGCCGGCATCGCCTTCGTCGGCCCGACGCCGCAGCAGATGCGCGACTTCGGCCTCAAGCACACCGCGCGCGAGCTGGCCGAAAGCAACGGCGTGCCGTTGCTGCCCGGCAGCGGCCTGCTCGACGACGTCGCCCACGCGCTGCGCGAGGCCGAGCGCATCGGCTACCCGGTGATGCTCAAGAGCACCGCCGGAGGCGGCGGCATCGGCATGCAGCTGTGCTGGAGCGCCGAAGAACTGGGCGAAGCCTTCCATTCGGTCGAGCGCCTGTCGCGCAGCAACTTCAGCCAGGGCGGCATCTTCCTGGAGAAGTACGTCGAGATCGCGCGCCACATCGAGGTGCAGATCTTCGGCGACGGGCAGGGCCGGGTGGCGGCGTTAGGCGAGCGCGACTGCTCGGTGCAGCGGCGCAACCAGAAGGTCATCGAGGAGACACCCGCACCGGGTCTGGACGATGCGCTGCGCGAACAGCTGTACGAAGCCGCGGTGCGCTTCGGAAAGGCGGTGAACTACCGTTCCGCGGGTACGGTCGAGTACGTCTACGACGTCAAGGCCGGGGCGTTCTACTTTCTCGAGGTCAACACCCGGCTGCAGGTCGAGCACGGCGTCACCGAAATGGTCGCCGGCGTCGACCTGGTGGAGTGGATGCTGCGCGTGGCGGCCGGCGAACCGCCGGCGCTGGACGGCTACACCTTCGCGCCGCAAGGGCATTCGGTGCAGGTGCGCCTTTATGCCGAGGACCCCGGCAAGCAGTTCCAGCCCAGCGCCGGCCTGCTCAACGAGGTCGTCTTCCCGCAGGATCTGCGGGTCGACACCTGGGTCGAGACCGGCAGCGAGGTGTCGGCCTATTACGACCCGATGCTGGCCAAACTCATCGCGCACGGCGCCACGCGCGAGGAGGCGCTGGAGCGGCTCGGCGCCGGATTGGCCGAAACAAAGGTCTACGGCATCGAGACCAATCTCGACTACCTGCGCCAGGTCATCGCCGACGAGGTGTTCGCCGGGGGACGGCAGTACACCCGCTATCTCGGCCACTTCGACTTCAGGCCGCGCACCATCGACGTGCTCTCGCCGGGCACCCAGTCGACGGTGCAGGACTATCCGGGGCGCACCGGCTACTGGGACGTCGGCGTGCCGCCCTCGGGGCCGATGGATGCGCTGGCCTTCCGCGTCGCCAACCGCATCGTCGGCAATCCGGAGGGCGCGGCCGCGCTGGAGCTGACGGTCACCGGTCCGACGCTGCGCTTCAACGCGGAGACGGTGATCGCGCTGACCGGCGCGCGCATGAAGGCCGAGCTGGACGGCGTTCCGGTGCCCTATGGCGAACCGCTGCATGTGACCGCCGGCGCGACGCTCAAGCTGCGCGGCATCCAGGGCGGCGGCAGCCGCACCTACCTGGCCGTGCAGGGCGGGCTCGACGTGCCCGACTACATGGGCAGCAAGGCGACCTTCACCCTGGGGCAGTTCGGCGGCCATGCCGGACGCACCCTGCGCGTCGGCGACGTGCTGCGCTTGCAGCGCACCGGCGCCGATCTCGCTGACTGCGCCGCCGCACCGGCTTCGCTGGTGCCGGAATACGCCGGGCACTGGGACATCGCCGTGATGTACGGCCCGCACGGCGCGCCCGATTTCTTCACCGACACCGACGTGGCCACCTTCTTCGCCACCGATTGGGAGGTGCACTACAACTCCAGTCGCACCGGCGTGCGCCTAATCGGCCCCAAGCCCAAGTGGGCGCGCAAGGACGGCGGCGAGGCCGGGCTGCATCCCTCCAACATCCACGACAACGCCTACGCCATCGGCGCAGTCGATTTCACCGGCGACATGCCGGTGATCCTCGGACCCGACGGCCCCAGTCTGGGCGGCTTCGTATGCCCGGCCACCATCGTGCAGGCCGAGCTATGGAAGATGGGCCAGCTCAAGCCGGGCGACACGGTGCGTTTCCACTGCATCGGCGTGGCGGAGGCCGGTTCGCGCGAGGCCGCGCAGGACGCCGCGGTCGCCGCGCTGGCGTCGCTGGAGCAAGCGGTCACCGCGACGCACGTGCCGGGCGAGAGCGCTACGCCCGTGCTGCACCGCGAGGCTGGCGACGGCGAACAGGTAGCGGTGTGCTATCGCCAGGCCGGCGACAAATACCTGCTGGTCGAATACGGCCCGCTGGTGCTGGACCTGGAGCTGCGTTTTCGCGTGCAGGCGCTGATGACCTGGCTGATCGAGCGGGAAGTGCCCGGCATCGTCGATCTCACCCCCGGTATCCGTTCGCTGCAGCTGCACTATGACAGCCGCGAGGTCGGTCAGGCCGAACTGCTCGAATTGCTGCGCCGGGCCGAGTCCGAACTGCCGGCGATCGACGACATGGAGATGCCGAGCCGTATCGTGCATCTGCCGCTGTCCTGGGACGATCCGGCCACGCAGCTCGCCATCCGCAAGTACGAGCAGTCGGTGCGCAAGGACGCGCCGTGGTGTCCCAGCAACATCGAATTCATCCGCCGCATCAACGGCCTGGACAGCATCGACGAGGTCCGCGAGATCCTGTTCGGCGCCAGCTACCTGGTGATGGGCCTGGGCGACGTCTATCTGGGCGCGCCGGTCGCCACGCCGCTGGACCCGCGCCAGCGCCTGGTGACCACCAAGTACAACCCGGCACGCACCTGGACGCCGGAGAACGCGGTGGGCATCGGCGGCGCATATCTGTGCGTGTACGGCATGGAAGGGCCGGGCGGCTACCAGTTCGTCGGCCGCACGGTGCAAATGTGGAACCGCTACCGCCAGACCGACGATTTCACCGACGGCAAGCGCTGGCTACTGCGCTTTTTCGATCAGCTGCGTTTCTATCCGGTGTCCTCCGAGGAGCTGCTGCAACTGCGCGAGGATTTCGTGCAGGGCCGCTTCAAGCTGAAGGTCGAGGACAGCGTGCTCAGGCTGCGCGACTACCGCGCCTTCCTTGCCGCCGAGCGCGAGTCGATCGGCGCCTTCGAGAGTCGCCGGCAGGCCGCCTTCGAGGCCGAGCGCGAACGCTGGGAGGCGGCCGGACAGGTCGAGTACGCGGAAGACCCGGCCGGCGATGCCGCCGGTGCTGATCCGGGCGTGGACCTGCCGCCGGGCTGCATCGGGCTCGCCTCGCCGGTTACCGGCAGCGTGTGGCAGGTGCTGGTCGAGGCCGGTGCGCGCGTGGAGGCCGGCCAGGAGCTGGTCGTCGTCGAGGCGATGAAGATGGAGATATCCATCGAAGCCGAGGAGGCCGGCACGGTCGTCGACATCCTGTGCGCCCAGGGCACCTCCGTATCTGCCGGCCAGATCCTGCTGATCATCGAACCCGACGAGTAACAGTCCAAGGAAGCCACTGACATGATTGACGCCGATACGAGCCTGGACATTGCCGCTCTGCGCGAGGGCTATCGCGCCGGAAACTTCACGCCGCGCGAGGTGCTGGACCTGATCCTGGCGCGCATCGAGACGCAGCCCGAGCGATACGTATGGATCCGGCGCCTGACGCGCGAGGAGCTGTACGCCTACGCCGACGCCCTGGCCGGGCGCAGCGTCGACGAACTGCCGCTGTACGGCATTCCCTTCGCCATCAAGGACAACATCGACCTGGCCGGCGTGCCGACCACCGCGGCGTGTCCCGAGTTCGCCTACCTGCCCGAGCGTTCCGCCACGGTGGTGCAGCGGCTGATCGACGCGGGCGCGATACCGCTGGGCAAGACCAATCTCGATCAGTTCGCCACGGGCCTGGTGGGCGTGCGCTCGCCGCACGGCGCCTGCCGCAACGCCTTCGATCCGGACTACGTTTCCGGCGGTTCCAGCTCGGGCTCGGCGGTGGCGGTTGCCACCGGTCTGGCGAGCTTCTCGTTGGGCACCGATACGGCCGGCTCGGGACGGGGGCCGGCCGCGTTCAACAACCTGGTCGGTCACAAGCCGACGCGAGGCCGCTTGAGCACGCGCGGCGTGCTGCCGGCCTGCCGTTCGCTGGACTGCGTGTCGATTTTCGCGCTGAGCGCGGGCGATGCCGATGCGGTGTACCGTGCGGCCGGGGCTTACGATGCCGAGGACAGCTATTCGCGCGGCCCGGAGCGGCCGGTACTCGGCCGTCCGATCGGGGCGACGTTCCGCTTCGGTGTGCCGCGAGCGAAGCAGCTGGAGTTCTTCGGCAATGCGGCCTATGAAACGGCGTTTGCGGCGGCGGTGCGGCGCCTCGAGGAACTGGGTGGCGAAGCGGTGGAGATCGATTTCGGACCGTTCCTGGAGACCGCCAGACTGCTCTACGAGGGTCCCTGGGTGGCGGAGCGTTATGTGGCGATCGAGGATTTCATCGAGGCCAAGCCCGGAGCGCTGCATCCGGTGACGCGCCAGATCACTTTGGGTGGCGCCAAGCCGAGCGCGGCGGCGGCGTTCAAGGCCGAGTACCGGCGCATGGCGCTGCAGCGCGAGAGCGAGTCCGTGTGGCAAGCCGTGGAGGTGATCGTCACGCCCTCGGCCGGCACGCACTACCGCATCGACGAGGTCGAGGCCGACCCCGTCACGCTCAATTCCAATCTCGGCTACTACACCAACTTCATGAACCTGTTGGACCTGAGCGCCACCGCGGTGCCGGCCGGCATGCTGGATAGTGGCTTGCCGTTCGGGATCACGCTGTTCGCGCCGGCCTTCCGCGATGCGGGACTGCTGGCGCTGGCCGAGCGCTTCCAGGCCTGGGAAGGCTCCACGCTGGGCGCGACCGGCTCACCGCTGGCCGCGGCCGGCGGGCGGGTCGAGTCAGTGCAGGACGATGCGATCCTGGTCGCGGTATGCGGCGCGCACATGACCGGCCTGCCGCTGAACCACCAGCTGATCGAACGCGGCGGTTGGCTGGTGCAGGCGACGCAAAGCGCACCAGTCTATCGCCTCTATGCCTTGTCCCCGGCCTGGCCGCCGTCGCGGCCGGGCATGGTGCGGGTGGCCGAAGGCGGCGCGGCGATCGAGGTCGAAGTGTGGGCGGTACCGGCGGCGCGCTTCGGCGATTTCGTTGCGCAGATTCCGGCGCCGCTCGGCTTCGGCCGCTTGGAACTGGCCGACGGTAGCGGGGTGGAGGGCTTCATCTGCGAGCCCTATGCGGTGGAGGACGCCGAGGACATCACCGCTTACGGCGGCTGGCGCGCCTATCTGGCGCGTTGAGGTTCAGTGTGTCGCTAGTGCTGCGGGAACAGCGCAGGCGGCAGATGGATCAGTCTGATCAGCTGTTCGTACACACGGTTGCATAGCGGCAGCAGGGCGAAGCCCAGGCTCCACATGAAGGTCGCATGGTCGCTGGGGAAGGAATTGTCGACGGGGTGGGGCAGGTACTGGTGGCCGAGGCCGATCATGATCGGCCTCGGATGGGAATACAGCATGCCGAGCAGCTGATCGATGCTCAGTCGCAACAGTATGATCAGAGCGGCGGTGTGCTGGGTGAGTCCTGCACTTTAGCGCAGCCTGATGCGTTTGTTTTATCGATATGGTCAGGTGATGTTCCGTGTGGTCGGGACTTTTCGTCCCGGAGGCTGAGGTCAGGCCGTCTTCTTCAGTCGGTAGGCGAGCTGGGCGCGCGTCATGCCGAGCAGTCGGGCGGCGGAGCTGAGGTTGCCCTCGTTGCGTTCCACAGCCGCCTTGAGCAATTGGGCTTCTAGTTTCTCCAGGGATGCGCCGCTCTCCAGCGCCTGTTCGACAACCGCGTCCACGCCCTGTGCCGCGGCCGCGGGATGTGCCTGTTCCGGAGTGGGGGGCTGCGACTGCGCGGCACCGGGCAAACCGGGGTAGCCGCTGAGATCCATGCACGGGAAAAGGTTCTTCAGATCGATCTTTGCCTCATTGGGGACGATGATTACGCCGCGCTCGATCATGTTTTCCAACTCGCGGATGTTGCCCGGCCAGTCGTAGTCCTGCAGGGCCTTCATCGCTCCTTCGGTGATGCCGGTGACGCGCTTACCGTGGCGCGCGTTGTATTTGTCCAGGAAGCGCTTGACCAGCAGCGGCACGTCCTCGCGCCGCGCGCGCAGCGGCGGTACCACTACGGGATATATGTTCAGCCGGTAGTAGAGGTCGGCGCGGAAGCGGCCGTTCTGTACCGCCTGCTGCAGGTCGACGTTGGTCGCGGCGACCAGGCGCACGTCGATATGGCGCGTCTGGGTGTCGCCGACGCGTTCGAACTCGCCCTCCTGCAGCACACGCAGCAGCTTGGCCTGGGCCGATGCGGACAATTCGCCGACTTCGTCCAGAAACAGCGTACCGCCGTGGGCACGCTCGAAGCGCCCCGGGCGCGACTGCTGGGCGCCGGTGAACGCGCCTTTCTCCACGCCGAACAGCTCGGATTCGATCAGTTCTTCCTTCATCGCCGCGCAATTGACGGCGATGAAGGCGTTGTTGGCCCGCGGGCTGAGGTTATGCAGCAGCCGGGCGTATTTCTCCTTGCCGACGCCGGTTTCTCCGAGCAGCAGCACGGTCACCACGCTCTCGGCGGCCTTGCGGATCATTTCGGTGGTGTCGCGGAAGGGATCCGAGACACCGACCATGTCGCCTTGGGTGAACTCTTCGTCGAGCGAGTAGCGCAGGTGTTCGACCTGGGTCTGCAGTTCGACGATCTGGTCCGCGACGTGGTCCGGCTGGAAGTACTTTATCTCCGCCTCGATCTCGGGGCCCCATTCCTCTTCGGGCTTGCCGACGATCATGCAGCGCGAATCGCCCTTGCCGCGGCAGTGCACTTCCTTGAACACCACGTAGCGGCGCACCACCGCGCTGGTGTAGCCGGAGGCGTAGCCCACCTGGGTCCAGCACACCGGATCGTGGTGCATGCCGAAGTGTTCCAGGTGGACTTCGGCCTCGTAGGAATCCTCCCAGGCGAATTCGCCGTAGAAACGGCCCGTGGCGACGTCGATGTCGAAGTGGATCGGGATGACGTCGACGATGCCTTCCAGCGAATGCAGCTGAGGCCCAAGATTCATGAGTTCTTCGTCGGATGCACTGGGCATGAGCTTGCGCACCATTTCCGCGTCGCGCTGGCCGGAGGCGTAGCCCATGCGCGTGAGCAGCCCGCGCGCGCGGTCCAGGCCCAGAGTTTCAACCAGCTCGCGCCGCAGCGAGCCCAGAGCGCCGGTGTGCAGCAGCACCATGCGCTGATCTTCCAGGGTGATGTGCCCCGACTTGAACGACAGATGCAGCCTGGAAGCCAGTTCCGGCAGCTCGTCGAAATCGAAACTGGAACTCATGCCATCGTCCTCCGCGTGGCCGCCTCCGCCGTGATTCTGTCCGCCATGGTCAGGGGATTCGTGTGCTGCGTGGGCCATGCCGTGTGTCGCCGCGTGGTCCCGATCTTGCTGACCCGCATGCTCCGGGAGCGGCATCAAGCATAGAGAGCTTTGCCTGTCTCGTCATGCACCGGGATCGTCGCGGCCAGGGTCATCAATTGGTTAACCAAATCATCACACGGCGGACCTGTGTTTGACGATTTGATCAGTTCGCCAAAAGGGCTGATTTTGACCGATCTCACAAAACATCGATAAAACATATTCATATCGATTTTGGCGCGAGAGCTGCAATCACACAAATACCCGATGCCGGAGGAGCAGATGTCCGGCGACGGGAGCGGAAGTCACGTCGGACATGCATTGAGGTGGCGGAATACACGTGAAACAGACGGCTGGACAGGCTTGCGTGCGGGTCACGCGGTGGCGGGAAGACGGCTTCGTGGAGTTCGACTTCTCCTTCGGAGACGCCGACCTGTACCTGGAAATGATCCTGCCGCGCAAGGCATTCGAAGAGTTCTGCACCGCTTACGCGGTCGCATACCTGTCGGACAGCGATGCCGCGTTGCTGGATGCGGACAGGCGGAAATGGCGAGAAGGCGGGCTTTGAAGTCCGTCCCGACATCTTGGAGGAGATGATGACCATAGAGATCAAGACGACATCCATCGAGCCTTTGCGGCACACGTTCGACAACGTGGCCCGACGGCTCGGCGCCGACAAGCCGGCATCGCGCTATCTGGAGGCGACGTACGACCTGCAGGCGGCCGTCAATTACCACTACAGGCCTTACTGGGATTCCGAGTACGAACTTTACGACACGCGGCGCACCAGCATCGATATGCAGGACTGGTACGCGTTCAAGGACCCGCGCCAGTTCTACTACGGCACCTGGACCATGGCTCGCGCCAAGCTGCAGGACGCGGTCGAGCGCAATTTCGCCTTCGTGGAAAAACGCGGGCTCGTGGATAGCGTCATCGAGCCCGCCTGGCGCGACAAGCTGGCCAAGCTGCTGGTGCCGCTGCGCCATCTGGAATACGCCGCCAACATGAACAACTGCTACGTGTCCGGCTACGGCTACGGCACCGCGATCACCCAGGCAGCCATGTTCTACGCCGTCGACCGGCTCGGCATCGCCCAGTACCTGTCGCGCATCGGCCTGGTGCTCGACGGCAACAGCGCCGCCGCGCTGGAGCAGGGCAGGCAGGACTGGGTGGAAGCCGCCGGTTGGCAGCCGCTGCGGCATCTGGCCGAGGATCTCATGGTCGTCAAGGACTGGTTCGAACTGCTCGTCGCGCAGGACTTCGTGCTCGACGGCCTGCTCTATCCGTTGGTCTACGAGCGCTTCGACAAGGCCTTCGAACCCCACGCCGGTCCGGTCGTTTCCATGCTGACCGAATTCATGCGCGAGTGGTTCTCCGAAACCTCACGCTGGGTCGACATGTTGCTCAAGACCGCGGCGGCCGAGTCGGAGGACAACCGCCGGCAGCTTGCCGAATGGATCGAGCAGTGGAGCGAACGCGCAGGTGAGGCCCTGCGGCCGTTGGCGGCTGAGGTGTTCGGCGATGGCGCCGAGGAAGTCATGAGCGAGCTGCGCACGGCACTCGCGCAACGCGCCGCCAAGAGCGGCGTCAGCGCCTGAACGGGCCAGGGGAGAGCAGCCAAATGGTCAACAACAACGTCTACATCGCATTCCAGAACAACGAGGATGCGCGTCCGCTGATCGAGGCCATCGAACAGGACAACAGCGAGGCCCGCATCGAGTATTACCCGGCCATGGTGAAGATCGACGCGCCGGGGCGGCTGGTGATCCGCCGCGACACCATCGAGGGTCTGATCGGGCGCGATTGGGACCCGCAGGAAATTCACGTCAACCTCATTTCGCTCTCCGGCAACGTGGTCGAGGACGAAGACCAGTTCGCGCTGGAACGCGGCCGCTGAGCACCGCACCAGCGCTACCCACATAACGAGAACGGTTACATACGAGGAGTCGGACATGACTGCGAACAAGCGCCTGAGCTTGCGCGAGAAATACCAGAAATTCACCCGTGACCTGGGCTGGGAGCCCAGCTACCAGAGCCAGTCGGCCCTGTTCCCGCAAATGGAATTCGAGGGCATCCACATTCACGACTGGAGCAAGTGGGAGGATCCCTTCCGCCTGACCGTGGACGCCTACTGGAAATACCAGGCCGAGAAGGAGCGCAAGCTCTATTCGATCATCGACGCCTTTGCGCAGAACAACGGCCAGCTCAACGTCACCGACGCGCGCTACGTCAACGCGCTGAAGCTGTTCCTGACCGGCGTGTCGCCGCTGGAGTACGCCGCGCACCGCGGTTTCGCCATGGCCGGGCGCCAGTTCGCCGGAGTCGGCGCGCAGGTCGCCTGCCAGATGCAGTCGATCGACGAACTGCGCCACGTGCAGACCCAGATCCACACCATCAGCCAGTACAACAAGTTCTTCAACGGTTTCCACGACTGGCAGCACATGCACGACCGCGTCTGGTACCTGTCGGTGCCGAAGAGCTTCTTCGACGACGCCATGTCGGCCGGGCCGTTCGAGTTCATCACCGCGATCTCGTTCAGCTTCGAATACGTGCTCACCAACCTGCTGTTCATGCCCTTCATGTCCGGTGCGGCCTACAACGGCGACATGGCGACGGTGACCTTCGGCTTCTCCGCGCAGTCGGACGAGTCGCGCCACATGACGCTGGGCCTCGAGGTGATCAAGTTCATGCTCGAGCAGGACGAGCGCAACGTGCCGATCGTGCAGAAGTGGATCGACAAGTGGTTCTGGCGCGGTTACCGCCTGCTGGCGCTGGTCTCCATGATGATGGACTACATGCTGCCCAAGCGCGTGATGTCCTGGCAGGAAGCCTGGGAGATGTACTTCGAGCAGAACGGCGGTGCGCTGTTCGAGGATCTGTCGCGCTACGGCATCCGCATGCCCAAGCACTGGGAAGTCACGGTCAAGGAGAAGAGCCGCCTGTCGCACGAGGTGTGGAGCGTGTTCTACAACTACGACCACGCCGCCGCTTTCCACTCCTGGCTGCCCGACGAACACGAGATGCAGTGGCTGGCCGAGAAGTATCCGGCCACCTTCGACAAGTACTACCGGCCGCGCTTCGAGCATTGGCAGTCGATCGCCGACCAGGGCGGGCGTTGGTACAACAATACGCTGCCGATGCTCTGCCAGACCTGCCAGATCCCCATGGCGTTCACCGAGCCGGACGATCCCACCACGATCTGCTACCGCAGCAGCGACTACAAGGGATCGAAGTACCACTTCTGCTCCGACGGCTGCAAGGACATCTTCGACGACGAGCCGGAGAAGTACGTGCAGGCCTGGCTGCCGGTGCACCAGATCTACCAGGGGCATTGCGGCGGCGCCAGCGTGCCCGAGGTGCTGGAGTGGTACCACCTCAAGGACGGCCAGGACAACAAGGATTACCGCGATTCGCAGGATCGCGAGAACTGGCTCAAGTGGAAGCGTCTCAGCGAAGAGGCCGAGCGCACCCTCAAGGCCGCCGCCAACGCATAAGCAACGAAACCGCCGGATCGCGCATGCCCGTCCGCTGGGCGGCGTGCGCGTACCCGAGCGCATCAAGGTTCGAGGAGGAGACCATGCCAGCCAAGGCAATGTACGACTACCAGGGCGAACCGAAGGACGTCCAGGAGAATTTCCACGGCAACCAGCTCGTGTACTTCGGCTGGGACAAGCATCTGATGTTCTGCTCGCCGGTATGCCTGCCGCTGCCGCCGGACATGCCGTTCGGCGCGCTGGTGCAGGAAGTGCTGCCGGGAGTGTATTCCAGCCATCCCGACTGGCAACGCATCGATTGGGAACGCGTCGAGTGGACGCTCGACCAGCAACCCTTCACGCCGGCACTCGACCGGGGTCTGGCGGACCAGGGCATCGGCCACAAGTCGCTGCTGCGTTTCCGTGCGCCGGGCCTGGACGGCATCGGCGGCGTGGCCACCTGAGCGGGTCCGGGAGTACGCCATGAGCTATCAGCTGACGATCGAACCTCTGGGCGAGAGCCTGGAGGTCGACGAGGAGCAGACGCTGCTCGATGCGGCGCTGCGCAACGGACTCTATCTGCCGCACGCCTGCTGCCACGGCCTGTGCGGCACCTGCAAGGTGCAGGTGGTGGAGGGCGAGGTGGAACACGGCGAGGCGTCGGCCTTCGCGTTGATGGACTTCGAGCGCGAGGAGGGCATGACGCTCGCCTGTTGCGCGCGGCCGCTGACCGACGTGGTCATAGAAGCCGACGTCGAGGAGGAGCCCGACGCCGTGGTGCAGCCGGTGGAGGACTATCGTGGCACCGTGGTGGACCTGGTCGATCTTTCGCCTACCGCCAGGGGCGTGTTCATCGAGCTGGATCGTGATCTCGAGTTCCAGGCCGGCAAGTACGTCAATCTGCGCCTGCCCGGCGTCGAGCAGCCGCGTGCCTTCTCGTTGGCCAATGCGCCGCCGGAGGGGCGCGTGATCGAGCTCAACGTGCGCCGCGTGCCGGGCGGAGAGGCTACCGGCTACATCCACGAGAAGCTGCAGGTGGGCGACGAGCTGGATCTGTCGGGGCCCTACGGGCGCTTCTTCGTCCGCAAGTCCGCGCCGGAGGACATGATCTTCCTGGCCGGCGGAACCGGCTTGTCCAGCCCCAAGTCGATGATCCTGGACTTGCTGCAAAGCGGCGACCTGCGCCGCATTACGCTGATCTACGGCGCGCGCAACCGCGCCGAGCTCTACTACCACGAGCTGTTCCAGCGTCTGGCTGCCGAACACGACAACTTCACCTACGTGCCGGCGCTTTCGGAGCCGGCCGAAGGCGATGCCTGGGACGGCGCGACCGGCTTCGTACACGACGTGGCCAAGAACCATTTCGGCGGCGTGTTCGGCGGGTACAAGGCTTATCTGTGCGGTCCACCCGCGATGATCGACGCTTGCCTGACCACGCTGATGCGCGGGCGCCTGTTCGAGCGCGACATCTACATGGAGAAGTTCATCACCGCGGCGGATTCGGCGCAGCCGCAGAACAAGAGTCCGTTGTTCAAGTCGGTATGAGGCCATAGGAGACCGGGCGATGGCGGATTGACTATTGGGGATTGACGTAATGACCGAGCTTCTTGACAAGCGAATGGCTAATATCCATTCTTTGTTTAATTATCGATAAAAATTAAATAAGTCGATATTGATGCGATGGCGCCTACGGTGCGTTCCATCGCGGCACCGGACTTGGCGTAGCCAGTGGGGGGCAGCTGCCGAGTCAGGTGCGATGCGGTGAGGAGGAGTGGACATGAACGAGGCGGTACCGAACGCGGTGTTCGAGATCGTGATCGCGGACACCGGCGAAACCTACGCCTGCCCGGCGCGGGAGACGCTGCTCAAGGCGATGGTGCGACTGGGGCGAAAAGGTATCCCGTCAGGCTGCCACGGCGGCGGCTGCGGCGTATGCAAGGTACGCGTGCAGGGCGACGTGGACACGCTGGTGATGAGCCGCAGCCATGTCAGCGAGGAGGAACAGCGCCAGGGC
The DNA here is from genome assembly GCF_037381185.1 of Acidihalobacter sp. NCBI lineage: Bacteria > Pseudomonadati > Pseudomonadota > Gammaproteobacteria > Chromatiales > Ectothiorhodospiraceae > Acidihalobacter > Acidihalobacter sp. The sequence goes on along the minus strand of NZ_JARRQY010000021.1, from coordinate 10,327 downwards.
TACGTACTCGCCTGCCGGTGCTTTCCACGCGGCCCCCTGTCCGTGCAGGTTGTCGGCAAGTTGCACAAAGCCGTGACCCGGCCGCGCAACGGATTGGTTTGACACAAACGAAACGCGCCTCTGTGCGCGGCATACCAAAGCAAGAGCGAGGAGAAGACAGTCATGGGTGTTATGCGTATCGGACACATCAACGTTCGCGTGCTGGACATGGACGCGGCCGTGCATCATTACGAAAACGTCCTGGGCCTGTTGCGGGCCGACCAGGACGAGGATGGCAACATCTATCTGCGCGGCTGGGACGAATGGGACAAGTACTCGGTGATTCTGACCCCATCCGACCGCGCCGGTATGGTGCACATCGCCTACAAGGTTGAGAGCGATGCCGATCTGGATACGCTGCGTCAGCGCATTGCCGACTACGGAGTGGAGGTGGATGAACTGGAGCCAGGCGCGCTGCGCGACTGCGGCCGTTCGCTGCGCTTTCACCTGCCCAGCGGGCACCTGATGTACCTCTATGCCGAGAAGACCTTCGTCGGCAAGGCGGTGGCCAGCACCAATCCCGACCCCTGGCCGGATGGTCTCAAGGGCGCCGGAGTGCACTGGCTGGACCATGCGTTGTTGATGTGCGAGTTGGATCCGGAGAAGGGCGTCAACAAGGTCGCCGAGGCGACCCGCTTCATGGAGGAGGTGTTGGACTTCAAACTCACCGAGCAGGTTCTGGCGGGGCCCGACGGTGACGTCCAGGTCGCGACCTGGCTGGCGCGCTCCAGTACGCCGCACGACATCGCCTTTGTAGGTGGCCCGCGGATGGGGCTGCATCACTTCGCCTTTTTCCTGGATGAATGGTCGGACGTGCTCAAGTCCGCGGACGTTATGGCCAAGAACACCGTCAAGATAGACGTCGGACCGACCCGTCACGGCATCACGCGCGGCGCGACGATCTACTTCTTCGATCCTTCCGGCAACCGCAACGAAACCTTCTGCGGTCTCGGCTATTTGGCACAACCGGACATGCCGGTGATCACCTGGACCGAGGACCAAATCGGCCGCGGTATCTTCTACCACACCGGCGAGCTGAACGAGGCCTTCACCACGGTGTATACCGACGGCGTCTGATGGTTTGGCGTGGTACTCCGCCCGCAGGTGGCGGAGTGCCTAGCCGCGAAACGGAACTGATCGATGAAGATGTGGAGTGAAGCGGTCTGGGGGGGCGGCGGTTGGGCCGGGGTTTCAGCCGCCGGCGGCTTCGCCGGGCGTTTCCCCACCGCGTTCCAGCGCGCGTTCGACCGTGTGAGCGGTGCGTTCGATGTGCACGCGCAGTATGTCGGTGGCAGTGCGCACGTCGCCGGCCAGCGAGGCGTCGCGCAGTGCGCGGTGCTCGGTGGCGACGTCGCGGCTGGGCGCGTAGTGCGTGCTCAGGAAGCGGTAACGCCGGTGCTGGTCGTGCAGGATTTCGCGCATGCGCTGAAGCCAGCGCGAAGGGCAGGCGCTGACCAGCACCTCGTGGAAGTTGCGGTTGCGCTGCTCCCACTCCGCGAAATCCTGCCCCGGGTTGTTCTCGAACTTCTCCAGCTGGTGATAGGTCGCCACGACGCCCGCTTCCCAGGCGTCGTCGCCGCTCTCGATGCTCTGGCGCAGCGCTTCGCTTTCGATCAGCACGCGGGTGTTGGTGACGTCCCACAGATCGACGCGGTCGATAGGCGGTACCCGAAAGCCGCGCTGTCCGAAGACCAGTACCAGTCCCTCTCCGACCAGCCGCGCCAGTGCCTCTCTGATCGGGCTGGCGCCGATGTCGTAGGCCTCCGACAACTGCTTCACCGCCAGGCGCGTGCCCGGCGGTTGCACGCCGCGAATGATCTCGTTCTTGAGCCGTTCGTAGGCGCGGTCGGCGAGGGTGGAGGAGATGTCCGGTACGGCCATTCGGGAAGTCTTCTATTGGGAATTTTTCAAGGAAGTATATCAGCGGCCTTGACAGGCGTGAATGCAATATCCATTCTTGCTAAAAATATCGATTTTAATTTATTTGATCGATACTTCTGTGGGGATTTAGGAGGATGTCCAGCATGCCAGTGACCGTCGCGAATACTTCTCTGCACTGGCAGGCCGCCATGGATGCCGCGCGGACAGCCGTTGAGACCGCGGAAGGCCTGGGTATCAGGATCAACGTCGCGGTGGTCGACCGGGCGGGCACGCCGATAGCGTTCCTGCGCATGTACGGGGCGCCGCTGCACTCGATCGGTATAGCCGAGGACAAGGCCTACACCGCGGCCAGCTTTGGTCTGTCCACCGCGCAATGGGATGCAGTGGTGGCCGGCAACGAGGCCCTGCGCGCCGGTCTGGCGCAGCGCGAGCGGCTGGTGATGTTCGGCGGCGGCCTGCCCATCGTGCACGCAGGGGAATGCGTCGGCGGCATCGGCGTATCCGGCGGCAGCGAGGCTTAGGACGAGGCCTGCGCGCGGGCCGGACTGGAGAGCATGGCAACCGCGTAGCGGGACATTTGCAGGATACGGATCAATCAATCAGGTGGACGGAATGAAAGAGATCAAACATTTCATCAATGGCGAATACGTGGGTTCGGAGAGCGGGCGCACGTTCGACGACGTCAATCCCGCCAACGGCGAGGTCATCGCCAAGGTCCACGAAGGCGGTCAGGCGGAGATCGACCGCGCGGTGGCCGCGGCGCGCGCGGCAATGAACGGCGAGTGGGGCAGCATGCCTGCGGCGCGCCGTTCGGAACTGCTGCACAAGGTCGCCGACGGCGTGCGCGAGCGCTTCGACGAATTCCTGGAGGCCGAATGCCTGGACACCGGCAAGCCGCGCGGCATGGCCTGCGAAATCGACATTCCGCGCGGTGCGGCCAACTTCAAGGTCTTCGCCGACCTGGTGAAGAACGTGCCGACCGAAAGCTTCCATACCGACACCGGCGACGGCAGAGGTGCACTGAACTACGTGGTGCGCAAGCCGCGCGGCGTGATCGGCGTTATCTCGCCGTGGAACCTGCCGTTGCTGCTGATGACCTGGAAGGTCGGCCCGGCGCTGGCCTGCGGTAACACGGTGGTGGTCAAGCCCTCGGAGGAGACGCCGCATACCGCGGCGCTGCTCGGCGAGGTGATGAACGCGGCCGGCATTCCCAAGGGCGTCTACAACGTGGTGCACGGCTTCGGTCCCGACTCGGCCGGCGAGTACCTCACGCGCCACGCCGACGTCGACGGCATCACCTTCACCGGCGAGACCCGCACCGGCACGGCGATCATGAAGGCCGCCGCCGAGGGCATCCGCAACGTGTCCTTCGAACTCGGCGGCAAGAACGCAGCCATCGTGTTCGCCGACGCCGACCTGGACAAGGCGGTGGAGGGCACCATGCGCTCGGCCTTCGCCAACTGCGGCCAGGTCTGCCTGGGTACGGAACGGGTCTACGTCGAACGTCCCGTATTCGACGACTTCGTGGCCCGGCTCAAGACCGGCGCGGAAAGCCTGACGATGGGCTGGTGGCAGGACCCCGGCATCAACTTCGGTCCGTTGGTCAGCCAGGAGCACCGCCGCAAGGTGCTCTCCTACTACGACAAGGCGGTGGCGGACGGCGCCACCGTGGTCACCGGCGGCGGCGTGCCGCAGATGCGTGACGATCTCGCCGCCGGCGCCTGGGTGCAACCCACCATCTGGACCGGCCTGCCGGAGGATTCGGCGGTGATCCAGGAGGAGATCTTCGGGCCGTGCTGCCATGTTGCGCCCTTCGACAGCGAGGAAGAGGCGATCCGCCTGGCCAACGACACGCCCTACGGCCTGGCCGCGGCGCTGTGGACCGAGAACCTGAGCCGTGCGCACCGCGTCGCGCCGCAGCTCGACGTCGGCCTGTGCTGGGTCAACAGCTGGTTCCTGCGCGACCTGCGCACGCCCTTCGGCGGCAGCAAGCAGTCCGGCATCGGCCGCGAGGGCGGCGTGCACGGGCTGGAGTTCTACACCGAGCTTTCCAACGTCTGCGTCAAGCTCTGAGCGGGAGAACGCCAATGGATCAGACACGCATCACCGAACTGGGCGACGAACTCTACGCCGCGATGTGCGAGCGCAGCACGGTAGCGCCGCTCACCGAGCGCGAGCCGGACATCACCATAGACGACGCCTACCACATTTCCCTGCGCATGCTGGAGCGCCGCCTGGCCGACGGCGAACGCGTGATCGGCAAGAAGATCGGCGTCACCAGCAAGGCCGTGCAAGACATGCTCGACGTGCGCCAGCCGGACTTCGGCTATCTCACCGACCGCATGATCTACGGCAACGGCGAAGACATGCCGATCAGCGAGCGCCTGATCGCACCGCGCGCCGAGGGCGAGATCGCCTTCATCCTCAAGCGCGACCTCGAAGGCCCGGGGGTGACCAATGCCCAGGTGCTGGCCACCACCGAATGCGTGATGCCCTGTTTCGAGATCGTCGACTCGCGCATCCGCGACTGGCAGATCCGCATCCAGGACACCGTGGCAGACAACGCCTCCTGCGGCCTGTTCGTGCTCGGCGACGCCGCGCTCAGTCCGCGCAAGCTGGACCTGGCCACCTGCGGCATGGTGATGGAGAAGAACGGCGAGATCTGCGCCACCGGCGCCGGCGCCGCGGCGCTGGGTTCGCCGGTCAACTGCGTTGCCTGGCTGGCCAATACGCTGGGCCGCTTCGGCATCAAGCTGGAGGCCGGCGAGGTGATCCTGTCCGGCTCGCTGGTGCCGCTGCAGCCGGTCGCGGCGGGCGATTTCGTACATGTATCCGTCGGCGGTCTGGGTACCGCTTCGGTCCGCTTCGTTTGAGATTTCCGGAGGACAAGGCATGAAAATCAGAGCCGCATTGGTCGGGTCGGGCAACATCGGCACCGATCTGCTGTACAAGGCGCTGCGCTCGGACTGGATCGAGCCGGTATGGATGGTCGGCATCGATGCCAAATCGGACGGTCTGGCGCGCGCCCGCGAGCTGGGTCTGAAGACCACCCACGAGGGCATCGACGGGCTGCTGCCGCACATCGAGGAAGACGGCATCCAGGTCGCCTTCGATGCGACCTCGGCCTACGCGCATGCCGACAACAGCGCCAAGCTGCAGGCCAAGGGCGTGCTGGTCATCGACCTGACGCCGGCGGCGATCGGTCCGTACTGCGTGCCGCCGGTCAATCTCAAGGAGCACGTCGGCAAGCAGGAGAGCAACGTCAACATGGTCACCTGCGGCGGCCAGGCCACCATCCCGATGGTGGCGGCGGTGAGCCGCGTGCAGCCGGTCGACTACGCCGAGATCGTGGCCACCGTGTCCTCGCGCTCGGCCGGTCCCGGCACGCGCAAGAACATCGACGAGTTCACGCGCACCACGTCCGGTGCGGTGGAGAAGGTCGGCGGCGCGCGCAAGGGCAAGGCCATCATCATTCTGAATCCGGCCGAACCGCCGCTGATCATGCGCGACACGGTCTATTGCCTGACCGCCGGCGAGCCCGACCGCGAAGCCATCACCGAATCGGTGCAGCGCATGGTCGCGGAGGTGCAAAAGTACGTGCCCGGCTACCGGCTCAAGAACGGTCCGTTGTTCGACGGCAACCGCGTGTCCATGTTCCTCGAGGTCGAAGGGCTGGGCGACTACCTGCCCAAGTACGCCGGCAACCTGGACATCATGACCGCCGCGGCGCTGCGCACCGCGGAGATGTTCGCCGAGGAAATCGCCAACGGTACGCTCAAGCCCGCCGCGGCGGCAAGCTGAGGAGGACTCACTCATGGATTTGCACGGCAAGAAAGTCACACTGCACGACATGTGCCTGCGCGACGGCATGCACGCCAAGCGCCACCAGATCAGTCTCGATCAGATGGCCGAGGTCGCCACCGCGATGGACGCGGCCGGCGTGCCGCTGATCGAGGTCACCCACGGCGACGGGCTGGGCGGCGCTTCGGTCAACTACGGCTTCCCCGCGCACAGCGACGAGGAATACCTCAAGGCCGTGGTACCGAAAATGAAACAGGCGCGCATTTCGGCGCTGCTGCTGCCCGGCATCGGCACCGTCGACGAGCTGCGCATGGCGCGCGACTGCGGCGTCGGCACCATCCGCGTGGCCACGCACTGCACCGAGGCCGACGTCTCCGAACAGCACATCGGCGAGGCGCGCAAGCTGGGCCTGGACACCGTCGGCTTTCTGATGATGTCGCACATGATCCCGCCCGAGCGCATCCTCGAGCAGGCCAAGCTGATGGAGTCCTTCGGCGCCAACTGCATCTACGTCACCGACTCGGCCGGCTACATGCTGCCTGACGACGTCACCGCGCGCATCGGTCTGCTGCGCTCGGAACTGAACGCCGATACCGAGCTGGGTTTCCACGGTCATCACAACATGGCCATGGGCGTGGCCAACTCGCTGGCCGCCATCGAGGCCGGCGCCAACCGCATCGACGGTTCGGTGGCCGGGCTCGGCGCGGGTGCCGGAAACACGCCGCTGGAGGTGCTGTGTGCGGTACTCGACCGTATGGGGGCCGAGACCGGCGTCGACCTGTACAAGATCATGGACGTGGCCGAAGACCTCATCGTGCCGATGATGGATCACCCGATACGCGTCGATCGCGATGCGCTCACCCTGGGCTGGGCCGGCGTGTACGGCTCGTTCCTGCTATTCGCCAAGCGTGCCGGGCAGAAGTACGGCGTGTCGGCGCGCGACATCCTGGTCGAGCTGGGCCGGCGCGGCACCGTCGGAGGCCAGGAGGACATGATCGAGGACGTGGCCCTGGATCTGGCCCAGGGACGGCAAGGCGGCGACGCCAAGGTCGCGGGAGCGGGCCGATGAATCTCGCCCGCGAACGGATCGAGGAACTGGCGCAGCTGCTCGACGACTGCGCCGTGGAGGCGCGCGACACGCCCAAGGTCACCGACACGTACCCCGAGATGGACTGGGACGATGCCTACGCGGTGCAGGACGCGCTACGCGCGCGTCAGCTGGCGCGCGGCGCGCACCTGGTCGGCTACAAGGCGGGGCTGACCTCGTTCGCCAAGATGCGCCAGATGGGCGTGGAGTCGCCGGTGTTCGGCTACCTGCTGGACGTGCACGCCGTGGCCGACGGCGGGACGTGCGGTTTCGACGAGCTGATCCATCCCAAGGTCGAGCCCGAGATCGCCTTCGTCCTCGGCCGCGAACTCAAGGGGCCGGGCTGTCACATCGGTGCAGTGCTGGCCGCGACCGACTTCGTCATGCCCGGCATCGAGGTGATCGACAGCCGCTACCGCGACTTCAAGTTCGATCTCAAGAGCGTGGTGGCCGACAACACCTCGGCCACGCGCTTCGTGGTCGGAGGCCAGCCGCTGGGCGTGGAGGGCGTCGACCTGCGTACGCTCGGCGTGGTGCTGGAGAAGAACGGCGAGCCGGTGGCCTTCGGCGCCGGCGCGGCGGTGCTCGGCCATCCGGCTTCGGCGATCGCCATGCTGGCCAACCACCTCGGCGCGCGAGGCGAGTCGATTCCGGCCGGCAGCGTGATCCTGTCCGGCGGCATCACGGTCGCGGTGGCCGTGGACAAGGGCGATGCGGTGACCCTGCGGGTACAGAACATGGGGTCGACATCGCTGATCTTCGCCTGAGAGCGAAGGCATACATAACGACAAGACGACAGGGAGAGATGAGCATGAAGCATGAGTTGAAAGCGGCGCTTGCGGGCGCCGGGCTGGCCGCGGCCGTGCCCGCGGCGCAGGCGGCGGCATGCAAGTCGGCCTGGTCGGGTATTACCAGGAGCAGACGAGCAAGGACAGCGGAACCGGTGCGAACGATTTGCGTCCGCGCCGCAACGCGGTTGGCGTTCAATTCGATTATCCGATTCCGAGCCACGGCTTGTTCCTGAAGTTCGCCGCCTATGGCGAGACTTCGGCCAGCGACGGTGCGACCAAAGGTTCGCTGCTGCGCATGACCATCGTCAAGGCGTTCTGACGATACAACCCGCCTTGGGGCCGGGCCGGCCCCAAGGCGCCATCGACGAGGAGAAAATCCCATGCCCATCGCACAGTTGTACATCCTTGAAGGGCGCGACGGCGCGAAAAAGGAGCGGCTCATCGCCGAAGTGAGCGAGGCGATGCACCGTGCGCTGGACGCGCCCATGGAATCCATACGCGTGATTATCACCGAAATGCCCAAACAGCATTTCGGCATCGCCGGCGAAAGCGCCAAGAAACGAGGCCGCTGAACGGAGCGGAACCCATGTCGTAAAACCCCGAACTCGGTCGCAGCATCACGGCCAAGGGCATTCGCACCAACTACCATGATCTCGGCGAGGGGCCGGGGGTGCTGCTGATCCACGGCTCGGGGCCGGGCGTCACGGCCTATGCCAACTGGCGTCTGACCATGCCCGAACTCGCCACGCGCTTTCGCGTAGTCGCACCGGACATGGCCGGTTTCGGCGAGACGGAGCGCCCGCGCGGCAGTCGCTACGACATGGACGGTTGGGTGGCGCACGCCATCGGTCTGCTCGACGCGCTGGGCATCGAACAGGCCCACGTGGTCGGCAACTCCTTCGGCGGGGCGCTGGCTCTGGGGTTGGCGATCCGCGCCCCGCAGCGCGTCGGCAAGTTGGTGTTGATGGGCAGCGTCGGCGTGCCGTTTCCGATCACCGAAGGGCTGGATACGGTGTGGGGCTATGAGCCTTCCATCGACAACATGCGATCGCGCCCTGGCCCACGACACCTTGATCGTGCACGGGCGCGAGGACCGCGTGATCCCGCTGCAGAACACCTACGATCTGCTCGCGCGTATTCCGCGTGCGCAACTGCATGTGTTCGGCGAATGCGGGCACTGGACGCAGATCGAGCACGCGGCGCGCTTCAACCGCCTGCTCCTGGAGCATTTCACTGACTCTTGATTGTCCTCAGTGACAGTCGAAGCGCTCAGGGAAGGCGGCCAGGATCTGGTCCGAGAAACGCGCGGCTGCCGCCGGCAGGATGCGGCCTTTGGGTTGGCTTACATATCCTCGTCGGCCAGCGGGTGGTCCGTGCTGTGTTCGATCAGTGCCTGTTCCGCGTCGGCGGCGTGAATATCGGAGTGTGAGTGCAGACCACTATGCGCGGAGCGAACGGCCGCGGCCACGATTGTCTCCTGGTTGAGGAAGCGACCGTGAACTACTTCTCCGAGTTCAAGCGCTCGACCCTGGATATGATCCGCGCGCAGGGCGCGATCGTAGCGCTGGACTGCGGTGTTGGAATCCTTGGAAACGGTCCGAAGCGGTATGCTGGGATCTGGGTCAACCCGGTCGCCTTTCTCGAGATGCCGTGAAGCAGTTAGACTAACGCGCCTGTTGGCTCTTGACGCGGATCCCATCGCCGTTTCGCTCCGACCGTTTTGTTACACATGCACATTCGGATGAAGGCGGAAAAGCCTGATCTGCCGTTTCGATCAAGATCTTGGCATTGTTGCCGATAACAAAAGGGCCGGCGATTCCTGAACTTGATGACGCGGCGGACGGCATAGGGACGAAAATCATCAATAGCCTGGCGTTGCCAACATCATGGTTCTGATTTTAATTACTTAATGAGCAATGTGAGCTATGACTATGGGGGCGCAATGAGCATGCAACCTTCAACCACCCGAAGGGGTGTGTGGTCAATACTGGGAACGATCCAGGGAAAACTGTATCTGTTGAGCCTGACGTTCATTGTCCTATTGGCGGTGATGATTCTGGTGAGTTTGCAGGACTCGTACCGGACCTTGCTCAATGAACGCAAGAATCAGATTCAGGAACAGGTACAGACGGCCGTCAGCCTGATCGAGGGTTACGTGAAGCAGGCTCAGGCCGGGAAACTGACGCAGGAGCAGGCGCAGGCGGCGGCCAAGCGTGCCGTGGGCAGCCTTCGCTTCGGCAAGGACGGTTATTTCTGGATCAACAACATGCATCCAAGCATCGTCATGCATCCAATCAAGCCGGAGCTGGACGGGCGCGATGTGAGCACGTTCACGGACAAGTCCGGCAAGCTGCTGTATGTGGATATGGTCAACGTGGTCAAGGAGCATGGTGGCGGCTTCGTTTCATATGTGTGGCCGCTTCCCGGCGGGACGGAGCCGGTTGCCAAGATTGCCTATGTTCAGGGTATCCCGGAATGGGGATGGGTCGTCGGTTCCGGCTTGTATCTGGTGGATACGCAGCAGGCCTTCCGTCAAGAGCTTATGGCTCTCGGCGGCGTTGGTGCGCTTGTGCTTATCGGTGCGCTGCTGCTCACCGCTTGGCTGGGTCGCTCGATCACTCGTCCGCTGGGTGCGGTGACGCGTCAGATGGCCGAGATCGCGGAAGGAGAGGGCGACCTGACGCGCCGCCTCGATGCTACGCGTAGCGACGAGATCGGTGATCTGTCC